>CAYSMT010000257.1:0-4979 GCA_964432135.1 uncultured Acidobacteriota bacterium | reverse complement strand
GGCTGAGCGATCGCCCGCTTCGCCCGGAAGAGATCCTGCATGAGCGGCTGTTTCCCCGGCGGGTGGGGTTGCCGGAAGAGCTTTCGGAGCACTACGCCGGCACGCTGCGGTCCCGCCCCGGGGAGAGTGCCGGGACCTACCGTTACAAGACCGCGATCGCGGCCTGAAACCCAGGACAATCGGCGTGCCAGGTCAGGATCTGGACGGGAAAAGCGTGAAAAGCGCACCGTTGAGGGCTCACCTCACGAGTGTTGGTCCTCGCTTTGGCCTGCGGCCTGGCGAAGTTGCGCCGCGCTCTCCGTCGATTCCCAAGTGAACTCGGGCTCCGTGCGACCAAAGTGCCCATAGGCTGCCGTTCGCCGGTAGATGGGACGCCGTAGATCGAGGAACGCGATGATGCCTTTGGGTGTGAGAGGGAAGATGTCCCGCACGAGTTCGACCAGGCGCCCTTCCGGGATCTTGCCCGATCCGAAGGTGTTGACGCGGACGGATACCGGATCTGCGACGCCGATGGCGTAGGCGAGCTGAACTTCCGCGCGTTCGGCCAGCTCCGCGGCGACGATGTTTTTCGCAATGCAGCGCGCCATGTAGCTCGCAGAGCGGTCCACCTTGGTTGGGTCCTTGCCAGAGAAGGCGCCGCCTCCGTGATGCCCCATGCCGCCATAGGTATCGACAATGATCTTGCGGCCCGTGAGTCCGGCATCCCCGTGGGGTCCGCCGATCACGAAGCGCCCCGTTGGATTGATGTGGAAGGCCGCATCCTTTGCGAGAAGCTTCTCGGGAATGACGGGTTTGACGACCGTCTCGATAATGGCCTCACGCAGGTCTTCGAGCGTGATCTCCGGGTCGTGCTGGGTTGAGACGACCACAGTAGGGACGCTGATTGGTCGATCGCCGTCGTACTCCACGGTGACCTGGGCTTTACCGTCGGGTCGGAGAAAGTTGAGCTCCTTCGAGCGCCGGACCTGGGCGAGACGCAGGCAAAGATCGTTCGCCAGCGTGATCGGCAAAGGCATCAGATCGTCAGTCTCACGGCAGGCGTAGCCGAACATCATGCCCTGGTCGCCCGCACCATCGCGGTCGACGCCCATGGCGATGTCGGAGGATTGCTCGTCGATCGTGCTCAGCACCGCGCAGGTTTTTGAGTCGAAGCCGTAGGCCGGGTCGTTGTAGCCGATTTGCTCGATCGTGTTCCGGGCGACCTGCTGAAAATCGATGAAGGAGTTCGTCGTGATCTCGCCCGCGATCAAGCACAGGCCTGTCGTCACGAGAGTCTCGCAGGCGACGCGACCTTTGGGATCGGCTGCGAGTGCAGCATCCAAGACACCGTCCGAGATCTGATCGGCGACCTTGTCGGGATGTCCTTCGGTCACCGACTCCGAAGTGAAAAGCTGACGTTCCATGGTCTCGCTATCCTCCGATAAGAACAAGCCCTTCAGCTGGGCTCTTCATCGCACCAAGCCAGCCGCTTCCTGCGGCCAATGGAATTATCGACAAGGCCCCAAACGCCCCTTTGGACCTCACCGGAAGGTGCGGATCATAACATTGAAGTGCCTCAAGAGCGGCCCAGCCGTGCGCATTCTGGCCCCAGGATCCGATTCAGAGCGGCAACGAGCTCACGATCAGCTTTGACATTGCGCTCTTCGTCCGCTTGGAGCACGAGCTCGTAGCGACCTGTCTTGCGCACCCGGAAGTACACCGGCACGGGACCAGGATGCTCATCGAAAAGCTCGCGCACGCGCAAGAGCGTTCCATCGCTCACGGAGTCGACGTCGACGTCGATGCTCAGGCCGTCGATCGCACGAGCTCGGGCCTCGGCGAGAGGTACGATGCCCTCGACGAAGATCCTAGTATCCCCCTCACTGTCGTCTGCCCTACCCGAGACGACGACGGCCTGCTCCTCTTCGAGCCCCTCGCCGATCTCCCGGTAGAGCTTCGGAAAGACGACGCACTCGACATGGCCCGTCGCATCCTCGAGCACGAAAACGGCCATCCACTCGCCGGCACGGGTTCTGCGGCGCCGCAGCGTCGTGATCAAACCTCCGACGCGCACGCTGCCGGCGCTGAGTTCGCCGATACGATGTGTTGTAACTTCTTCGATTTTTTCCTTGTGCGCATCGAGAGGATGTCCGGAGATGTAAAAACCGAGCGCCTCCTTTTCGCCGGCAAGGACTTCGCGCTGAGGCCAAGGCGGGACCTCTGGCAGTGGTGGCGGTGCGGGGCTCTTGCTTCCTGTCGACTCGCCAAACAAGGCGGCTTGCCCTCGTTCGCGGTCCTCCGCGAGCCGGGCTCCACGCTCCATCGCGCCGTCAATCGCTTCGGTGAGGGCGGCACGCTCTCCAAGGCCATCGAGAGCGCCAGATTTAATCAGAGCTTCGAGCACCTTGCGGTTGAGCGCTTTGCGATCGATCTCCCCGCAAAAGGTGTCGAGGGTCTCGAAACGGCCGAGACGCTCGCGGGCCTCGAGGATCTTATCGACGGTCCCCTCCCCGACTCCTTTGACCGCCGCAAGACCAAAGCGGATCGCATCGCCTTCGACAGTGAAGTAACGCGCTGAGGTGTTGACGTCGGGCCCCAGAATCTCGACGCCCGAGTCCCGGCAGTCGGAGATGTACTCGACGAGCTTGTCGGTGTGGTCCTTCTCCGAGGTGAGCAGTGCCGCCAGAAAGTGGACCCGGTAGTGCGCCTTGAGATAGGCCGTTTGATAGGCCACGAGGGCATAGGCGGCCGAGTGCGACTTATTGAAGCCGTAGCCCGCGAAATGCGCCATGAGGTCAAAGATACTTCCGGCATCTTCGGCTGAGATGCCCTTTGCTTCTGCGCCGGCGAGGAAAGCCGTGCGCTGGGCGTCCATCACCTCCTGCTTCTTCTTGCCCATCGCGCGGCGAAGCAGGTCGGCGGCGCCCAAGGTGTAGCCGGCGAGGCGTGAGGCGATTTGCATCACCTGCTCTTGGTAGACGATGACGCCGTAGGTCTCCTCGAGAATTTCGCGCGTCAGCGGATGCGGATAGCTCACCTCCACCTTTCCCCGACGTCGCTTGATGAAGTCCTCAATCATCCCCGAGCCCAGCGGTCCGGGCCGGTAGAGAGCGTTGAGTGCGATGAGGTCTTCGAAGCGTTCCGGCCCGAGACGGCGCAAGATATCGCGCATGCCAGAGGACTCGAACTGGAAGACGCCGGTGGTTTCTCCGGAGCAGAAGAGCTGATAAGTCTCTGGGTCGTCGAGGGGAATGGTGGCCAAGTCGGGGAGGGTTTCCCCTGTCTTCTCGATCGACGACAGGGCATCGGTGATCAGCGTGAGCGTTTTCAGGCCGAGGAAATCCATCTTGAGCAGTCCGGCTTCCTCGACCTCGTCTTTGGCCCACTGGGTCGTGATCTCATCTTTGTTCGACTTGAATAACGGTGCGAACTCGATGACCGGTTCGGGAGTGATCACGACGCCAGCGGCGTGGGTGCTCGCGTGTCTTGAAAGTCCCTCGAGACGCAGGGCGATGTCGAGTAGCTCGCGCACCTGGGGATCTTCGCTGTAGAGCTTATGCAGCGCGGGAACGTCTTCAATCGCTGCGCTGAGCTTCGTGCCGATCTCGTCTGGCACGAGCTTCGCGATGCGGTCGACCTCGCTATAGGGCAGATCGAGCACGCGTCCCGTATCGCGAATCGCGGCCTTGGCTGCCATCGTTCCGAAGGTGATGATCTGCGCCACGTTCTCGCGGCCGTACTTCTCCGTGACGTAGTCGATGACCTCACCGCGGCGACGGAAACAGAAGTCGATGTCGATGTCCGGCATGGACACTCGCTCATTGTTGAGGAAGCGTTCGAAGAGCAGGTCGTACTGCAGGGGATCGATGTCGGTGATCTCGAGGCAGTAGGCGACGAGCGATCCCGCAGCCGAGCCGCGGCCCGGGCCCACGGGAATACCGTTACGCCGGGCGTGTTGGATGAAGTCACCCGTGATTAGAAAGTAGCCGGGAAAGCCCATCTCGATGATGACATCGATCTCAAGCTTCAGTCGTTGTTCATAGTCCTCCAGGGGATGGTTGAGGCGGCCTTCGCTGGCGAGCCGCTCCCAGCTCGGACGCCGCCGCTCGAAGCCGGCTTGCGTTTCGCGAATGAAGGTCGAGTCGAGGGTCTCTCCCTTTTTGACGGGATAGCGTGGCAGGTGAAGCTTGCCGAGCTCAAGCTCGAGTTGGCAGCGTTCCGCGATCTCAACCGAACGCGCGACGGCTTCGAAGCACCAATCGAAACGCTCTGCCATCTCGTCGCCTGACTTGAAGTAATGATCGGCGGCATATCTCATGCGGCCTGCTTCATCACGCTTCTTGCCTGTGCCGATGCAGATCAGCACGTCGTGAGCACCGTGATCTTCGCGCCGGAGGAAGTGGCAGTCGTTGGTGGCCACCAAGGGTACGCCGGTCTGCTCGGAGAGCCGGAGCAGACCCTCGTTCACCACGCGTTGCTCTTCAATACCGTGGTCTTGCAGCTCGAGGAAGAAGTGTTCGGCGCCAAAGATATCGAGGTGCTCGTCAACCAGGGCACGCGCGCCATCGAAATCGTTATGGCGCAGTGCGGTGGGTACCTCACCAGCCAGGCAGGCTGTCAGCGCGATCAGTCCGTTGTGATACTTGCGTAGCAATTCCTTGTCGACGCGCGGCCGGTAATAAAAACCTTCCGTGTACCCATAACTCGTCAGCTTGACCAAGTTCCGGAAACCCTCGAGGGTCTCGGCGAGCAAGACGAGATGGTGATAAGGCTTGCCTCGCCCCTGCCCCGGGAACTTGTCGAAGCGACTCTTCGGAGCGACATAGACTTCGCAGCCGATGATGGGCTTGATCCCCACCTGGCGTGCCTTGTCATAGAACTTGATGGCACCGAAGAGGTTCCCATGGTCGGTCATCGAGACGGCGGGCATCTCGAGTTCCTTCGCACGATACACCAGCTCTCTGATTTTCTGGGCGCCGTCGAGCAAGCTGAACTCTGTG
>CAYSMT010000256.1:0-4983 GCA_964432135.1 uncultured Acidobacteriota bacterium | reverse complement strand
GGCGCCACGACAATGGAGCGTGCCAAGCGTAGCTCCATCTCATGAACCGTCGCGAGAAAACGGTCTCGCTGCGCTGTCGCCGCGACGAAGTCCTGCCGTGGCACAGCTTGCCGCTCGAGGAGCTGCTGATTCTTGGTGAAGTTCGCCTCGGCGCCGGCGAGGTCGGCCTTGGCCTGAGCAAGCTGTGCTGCGGCGATGTCATCGCCGATATGGGCGAGAATCTGCCCCTTCTCGATCCAATCGCCCTTCTCGAAGGAGAGAGAGCGGACGAAGCCGCCAAGCTCGGAGGAGACGATGACTTCCTCGAAGGGCAGCAGGCGGCCAGTTAGTTCGAGGCGCTCCTCGAAACTCTCGGGGAGAAGCTCGACGGTGCGCACCCGGACACGTGGGCCTTCCGTTGCTGCGACTTGGCCCGTTGTGTTCGTGACCTCGGCCTCGGCGCTCCCGGACTGGCACCCGCCGAGGATCGCGACGAGCCCCAAGGCGGCCGCGGTGGAGAGGAGAAGATCGCATCGGGCACTCACGGTTTGGTCTCCTCGAAGCTGTCGAGCGGAAAGAGCCCCGCCAGGGCGCGAATGCGGACAAAAGCGACGAGGGCATCGTGCGCGGCTTGTAGCTTCTGGAAGCGAGCACTGGTCAGGGCCTGCTGGGCCTCCAGGATGTCCAGCGAGGTCGCGGCGCCCCAGCGGTAGCTGTCCTCGGCGACACGCAGAGTCTCTTCGGCCGTGCTGACGCTTTCCCGGGCCGCGGCGGCCTCCTCCCGGGCGCGTTCATACTCCGTGATGCGGCTGACGAGCTCGCGTTCATGCTGTGCGCGTAACGCGCGCTCGCGGTACTCGTTTTGAATTTGTTGGGAGCGGATCTCGGCGAGCTTATGGTGGGTCTGGCGGCCATCGTAGAACGACCAGTCGAAGAAAACGCCGATGTTCCAGTTGGCGAAGTCCTGATTGGTGAGCTCTTCGGTGAAGATGGTGCTGATGCCAAAGGCGCCCGAGAGCTTGAGATCTGGCAGCGTGTTGGCACGCCAGACCTTGCTTTGCTCGCCGAGGGAGCGGCGCTCGATCTTCATCGCGAGCAGATCGGGGCGGCGTCCCGTTGCGGCGCGCAGGGCTTCGCGCGACGGCAGTTCATCAAGCGCTTCGGCTTCGAGCAGCCCGGTCGCTGGCGTCACCGCTTGTTCGCTCGGAAGACCCAGCGCCTCGTTAAGCGCCGCCTGAGCAAGCTCGACCTTGCCGCGGGCAGAGATCTCTCGCGGGCGCAAGGCACTCAGCGCTGTCTGCGCCTGGAGGAGCTGCAAACGCGTCCCTGCGCCTGTGTCGAGAAAGTCTTGCGCTTGGCGGAGCTGACGTTCGAGAGCTGCGCGCTCCGATGCGAGCACCTCGAGCCCGGCCCTGGCCACGGCGAGGTCATAGAGCGCGACGACAGCGTCGCGCGCGATGTTGATCTCTGTGGCGCGGATCTCTTCGGCGATTTGCTCCTCGCGGATACGAGCCGTGTTGATCGCGGCACCAACCCGGCCGAAGGAGTAGATCGTCTGCTCGAGCGCGATGTTGTAGTCGTAGGTCGTTACCGGAATCGGTCTCAGGAAGGAGGGGTCGATACCCATGCCGCCCCCCTCGGCGAGGCTAGCGAAGTTTGGGCTGTTGAGCAGACCCGGGTTGCGGCTGCGCAGCGTCGATGCGTGGGCGGAGATCTTCGGTAGCGCCGTGGCGATCGCTTGGCCCTTGAGGGCGTCGAGCTCGTGGCGCCTCTCACGCTGTTCGAGGGCGCGGGGGTGGCGTTCGAGGGCCATGTCAACGGCTCGTGCGGGCGTCAGGGCCTCCCAATGGGCAGGTTGCTCGTCGGCACGACTCACCCGGACCGCGCCAAGGATGGCGGCCAAGAGCCCACAAAGAGTGAGACAATGACGTCGCGTGAAAGCAAGCATGGAGTCAACCGCACGGAGAAGACCAGCATCCAGCCTCAGTGCCCGCAAGATAGCATGAGGACATTCGTTAGGCTAAGAACGGTTTATGACCGGAGGAGCTCCATGTGACGATGGACAGCACCCTCGCCCTTCTGATCCAAGTGCTCGCAGGCGTGTCACTTGCCGCTTGCTGTGGCCTGCGAGCGTTTCTTCCCCTCTTCGTCATCGGTCTCGCTGTGCGCCTGGGACTGGTGGAACTTGTCCTCGAGCAGCCGATACAGCTCAATCCCTCTTTTGGTTGGTTGGCTTCCACCCCCGCCCTCATGATCTTCGGCCTGGCCGTTGTGCTCGAGATGGCGGCGGATAAGGTTCCGCTCGTTGACCACGTTCTCGATGTCGTCGAGACAGTGCTGCGCCCACTCTCGGGCATGCTCGTCGTCACCGCGTCGCTCGCTGGTCTCGACCCGCTGCCAGCCGCCGTGATTGGATTGATCGTGGGCGGGTCCGTTGCGGGGAGCGTCCATCTTGCCAAGTCAAAGATTCGCCTGCTTTCGACGCTCGGCACGGGGGGGTTGGCTTCGCCGATCCTCTCGCTGCTCGAGGACTTCCTGGCGTTGGCAGGTTCCGTGCTCGCGGTCTTCGCGAGCGTTATTGCTGCCCTGCTGATTGTCCTGGGCATCGCTTTCACCGCGCGCACCGTGCAGCGTTATCTCCGTCGCGTGCGTTCACTCGAGGAGGAGGCTGGGCCTCCGCACGCGTAGGCGCGGGTTCGTCGTCGTTCGCACCGCGTGCTCGAAGGGGCCAAGACGCATGGCTGGGGGTATCTTAGGCGGTGTCATGCGTCTCTCACTGCTCAGTGCTGGACTTGCCGTTGCCATAATCTTCGGACCTTGTCTCGCGGAGGCTGTTCCTTTGCCGGTTGAACGTTCGCACGAGGCGCGTCGCCTCGTGCTCGACTTGCACGATGGCCGTGTCGAGGTGACTGTCGGCTCCGAGCTTGACCCCGTGCTGCGTATCGATGATCTCGTCAATGGTGCCTCGACAACGGGTTTCGCGCTGTTGGAGGAAGCTAAAAGAGGTGTCCTGCGCGTGGGACAACCTCATGGGGACGATGCCATCGCCCCACGTCTCGCCGTCGAGGTCGTGTTGGCCCCCGGCCAGATGCTCTTCATTCGTGGCGACAGACTCAGCGTGTCGGTACGGGACGAGCGCCGTGAGCTACGTGAGGAGGCGCGCGAGCAGATCATCGCGGCCGCTGGGCGCGCGCGCGCCGAGGTGAGTGCTCCCGGAGGTTTGGCCGATGCCCTGCGCATCGAGGTCAACGACTCCGACGTGACCCTCTCCGGGGTTGTCGCGGGCAAGCTCCGGGGGCGAGGGACGCGTTACATTCTCGATGCTTGCCGTGGGCCGATGATCTTCGATCTCGAAGAGGGCTCAGCCGACATCAGCGCCCACTGGGGCAGCCTGCATATCTCCGGGCAGGACAGCGACTTCCATGTTACGGGGGGCGATCAGGTCGTCGAGTACTCTCTCCTGCGGGGCTCGCTCACGGTCAGTCAGGCTATGGGGACGCTGCACGGCAGCTCTTTGACGTCGGATGTCTTTGTGGATCAGTGGGATGGCGACATGAATCTGGGGGGGCAAGCGAACCAGATGGAGATCATGAACTCCGGGCACGAGAGCTCAGAGGCGGTCATCAAGGGCGAAGACGAGGGAGTCCGCCTCGAGGCGGTTGATGGCGCGCTGTCTTTCGACCTGCAAGGCGGATCCGTCGAGGGTGAGCGATTCTCGGGCAAGTTGACGCTGCGCGGAAGCGATGGAGCGCGTTTCGATCTGCGCGAGCTCATGCAGGGTATCCATCTCGAGCTCAAGAGCCGTGCCTCCGCTCGGCTCGAGTCCGTAGCCAAGGGAGTCAAGGTCGAGCTCAATGATGCGGATCTCGTCGCCAAAGATGTCGGCGAGTTTGGTGGAAAAGCGAGCGCTTCGATGCTGAGTTTAAGTGAGCTCTTGGGTCGGCTCAGGCTTGTCGCTACGGATGGGGAGGTCGACCTCGATTTGTCGGAATCGAGTGCGGTGAGCTTTCAGCTCGAGCTCGAGGGTGATGCTCAGGCTCGTGTCGCGCTGCGCGATCCCTGCCGGGTCAAGCTCAAGAGCAGTGACCAGGCGCGCCAATCGGCCGCTGTCACGGGTTGTCAGCTTCTCGAGGCGAACTCGCGACGCCCGGCGGTTCGGCGTATTCAGGGTGGACCGGCCCCGGTGACCCTCAATGTCTCCATCGATGATGGTGTCGACCTCGAGGTCTGGAGCCGCTGAATGGAGGTCAGCTCCGCCCTGGCCTCACGGAAGGTCGTCCTTTTCGACGCCGGTGGAACGTTGATTACTCTCGATTTCGACTGTATCCGCCAAGCCCTCGGCGAAGATGTCGCCAGCCTGCCCGACGCGGGTCTCGAAGGCGGTGATGGCAGGGCACGGCGCTGGGCAGACGGTGCCGTGCGCGGCGGAGCATCGACCCGGGAGCTATGGGATGGCTACTTTTCAAGCTTGCTTCGTGGCGGCGGTTTCGCTGAGGCGCGGATGGACTGGGCTCTCGATGCGCTGCGAAAGGCCAATCGCGAGGATGGTTTGTGGCGCCGGCCGATTCCCGGCGCGCGCGAGCTGCTCGCGCGCCTGCGCCGCACAGGCCGGCGTCTGGCTGTTGTCAGCAATGCCGAGGGACAGGTCGAAGCGGACTTGCGCAAGGCGGGACTTGCCGACGATCTCGAGGTCGTTATCGATTCCTTTCATGTGGGTGTCGCCAAGCCCGACCCGCGGATCTTCGAGATCGCTCTCGAGCGGCTTGGCGTCGATGCGCAGCAGGCGGTCTACGTCGGTGATGTACCGGCCTACGACGTCGATGGGGCCCGTGCGGCTGGTATCGCGCCGATTCTCATCGATCCTTATGGCATTCATCCCGGGGTCGATGTACCGCGGCTTCGAAAGCTCGGAGAGCTGGCCGCGTTGCTTGGCTGCTGAATCATGCCGCGGTCTGTCATGCGGCGGCATGAATCACGATGGCGCGGCGGATGGTTCGCAACGTG
>CAYSMT010000255.1:0-4992 GCA_964432135.1 uncultured Acidobacteriota bacterium | reverse complement strand
GCTATGCGCCGAAAGGTGGATCAGGCGGGAAAGCCGGCTCGAAGTCCCCGTCGAAGGTTAGCGATAGCTCCAGCAAGGGCAGCACGAAGGCTGGGGCGGGCAAGAGCTCTTCAGCGGCCAAAAAGTAGTCATCATTGACCTTTGCCGTTCAGCGCGAGTACCATAGCCTCGAAGCGAGGCCGCCGTCGACCTCCGCTTGTGGCGCGACGGTGCTCGCAGACCGGATGGGTATTGATGACCACGGTGCAGCTCAACACGACGCGCAGGGTCGCTTCGGCGGTGTTTCCAAGAGATGCGTGGTTGCGCTGTTGTTGTTTTTTTAACGCCTCGAATCTTCGGCCTCTCATGAGGGGCTCTTTCTTCCCGAGCGCTCGACGATGCGGGGGAGATGCCGGCACGGAGTGAGGCTTATCGCCGCGCCACGGCTCCTCGGGGCGCACCTTGGTCATGACACCCCTCCCTCGTTCTGGTCCCGGGAGACCGGGCCGGAGGATGCGTCATGACCTTCCTCGCCTCGACAGGCGTTGTTCCGGCCGAGTTGCAGCTTCCGCTCGTTGGCGTCATCGCTCTCGTCGCGCTCGTCCTCGGATTGGGAATCGGCTGGTGGCTCGCCTCACGCAAGGGGCGCGGCATTCTCGCGCGCGCGCGGGAAAGCGCACATACCCTGTTACGCCAAGCCCATCACAAGGCGTCGGCCGAGGGGCGTGCCCTCCTCAACCAGGCCGAGGAAGAACTCGTCCGGCGGCGTGAAGCCTGGGAGGAGGAGGAGACGCGGCGGCGTCAGGCCGTTGATGAGGCCGAGTCCGAGGCGGAGCAGCGACACCGGCGCCTGGTCGACCGTGATCGGGCCCTCGCTCGCCGGGACGAGCTGCTCAGTGAGCGGGAGCGGAAGATCGAGCGCCAGCGCGGAGAGGTGGAAGAGCAGCGTCGCGAGGTCGAGACCCAGCACGAGCAGATCCTCGTACGTCTCGAAGAGGTCTCGGGCCTGAGTCGCGATGAGGCGCGCCGGCAGATTCTCGATGCTCTTCGAGCCGAGGTAAGGCAGGCCGCTGCCTCCGAGGTTCGGGAGATCAAGGAGGAGGTTCAACGCAACGCCGATCGTGAGGTGGCCAAGATCATGGCTCTGGCGACCGAGCGTCTCGCCTCGGAGTTCTCCGCCGAGAGAACGACCTCGACGATCACCCTGCCCGATCCGGGCTTGCGCGGGCGCATCATCGGATCGGAAGGACGTAACATCCGCGCTTTCGAAAAGGCAACGGGTATGCAGCTCGTCCTTGACGAGAACCCTGGTCAGGTCGTTATCAGCGGCTTCAATCCGATCCGAAGAGAGATCGCCCGCCGCGCGCTCGAACGCCTCGTCGAGGGTGGAGGTATCCATCCGCGCCGGATCCAGCAAGTTGTCGCACAGTGTCGTCGTCGGGTTGAGCAGGAAACCGGCAAAGCCGGCAAGGAAGCCGTGACCGAGCTCGGCTGCAAGGGGATGCACCCAGAGATCGTGGCCCTGCTCGGGCGATTGAAGTACCGCACAAGTTATGGCCAGAACGTGCTCGAGCATGTCAAAGAGGCTGCTCACATCTGCGGTATCATGGCCAAGGAGCTTGGATTGGACCAGAAGCTCGCGAAACGTGCCGGGTTGTTGCACGACATCGGAAAGGCCGTCGATTTCGAACGCGAGGGGACTCACCCGGAGATCGGGGGTGAGTTGGCTCGGCGTTTTGGTGAGTCTGCTGTCGTCGTCAACGCGATCGAGTCCCATCACGATGATTGTGAGGTGATCCATCCGATCTCGGTCCTGGTCGCTGCTGCAGACGCGATCTCGGGTGCTCGCCCTGGCGCGCGGCGCCGCACGACGGTGGACTACATCCGCCGGGTGACCAAGCTCGAAGAGCTCGGCCGCTCCTTTCCTGCCGTCGACAAGTGTTACGCATTGCAGGCCGGACGTGAGCTACGGGTGATCGTCAACGCCGGCAAGACCAACGACGATCACGCGTCGCTGCTGGCTCACGATCTGTCCCAACGGATCCAGAGCGAGGTCGACTATCCTGGGAGGATCAAGATCACAGTCATTCGCCAGCTACGGGCCCACGCCACGGCGCGTTAGGAGGTGACGCGAGGAGACGGCGGTGGGGTCGAAGGGCTAGCGTGGGGATGGCGCAGGCTCAGCTTCGTCGCCGGACGACGACGAGGGTTTGGTCGTCACCGCGTGCCCCAGGCGCGAACTCGCTGGCGGCGTTGAAGACCCGTTCGACGATTTCCTCCGCACAAAGGTGATGCATCTCTCGCAGGCAGCGTTCGAGGCGGCCGATGCCGAAGAACTTGCCTTTGGGCGAGCTCGCTTCGGTGATGCCGTCAGTGAACAAGAGCAACGCCGAGCCCTTGGGAAAGGCGGCAAAGCTGCGCTGATAGCTCGCTCGCGGATTCGGGCCGAGCACCATACCGCCGCGCTTGAGCCGCGTGATTCGGCCCTGGCGCCAGAGTAGTCCCGGTGGATGTCCCGCGTTGCAGTAGACGAGGTTTCCGCCGCGTTCGAACTCAACGTAAAACAGGGAGATGAAACGGCTGGCGAGAGCCGAGCGGGAGAGCACGCGGTTGACCCGCTCGACGGCCGAGGTCATGCGGTAGCTGCCATCGAGGGCCACGCGCATGCCCGTGATGACGTCGCGCGCCATCAAGGCGGCCGGCAGTCCGTGGCCGCACGAGTCTGCTACAGCGAGGCCGAGCTGCGTCTCTGTGAGCAGCGGGAAATCGAAGAGGTCGCCCCCGACATCCTCGGCCGGCAGCGAACGGGCAGCGATGTCGAGGTCGGCGAATTCCGGCATCGTCTCAGGAAGCAGACTGAGTTGGATCTTCCGCGCCTCGGCCAAGTCGTGCAGCATGTCGCCCTGGGACAGGCGAAGGTTGATCAGGTGGCGTACCGTACCGAGCAAGTAGATCGCGTGGAGAGGGTCGATGTTCTCGTCGACGGTGAAGGCAATGAAATGGCTGTCTTTTCCACCGACGGCGATCGCGGCAAAACGTTTGGCTCCGACGCGTTCCTCAAGGCGAGGGTCGAGGCCGGGATCGCCTGCTTCCATCAATAGGAAGCGCTCGACGAGCACGCGCTGCACCGGTGGGTAGTCTGCCGGGACGGAAAAGCCGAGCTTGATCTTGCCGCGAACGCCGGGCACAGCGACGACCCGGTAGACTGGTTTGTCCGGATCCTTCGCATAGAGCCTTCCGCCGACCAGACCCAGGCCAGGACCGGGGCCGGCGAGGATGGCCTCGACGATGCCGGAGAGGGTCGTCGTGAACTCGGCGCTCTCCTCGATTTCGGCGAGGGCGTTCTCCAGCGTTCGAAAGGTTTTGTGATAGTCGATCATTGTCGTGGCTCTCGCTGTCCCTGCGGCGGCATGGGCGCACGATAACGCCTATCTCCGGGTCGGGCCAATGCAGCTCAGCTTCGCTTTCTCGGACTCCCGGCGGGCTCGCGCGTTTCGCCCCGCGTCTTTGCCGCTATGATCGGCATCGGATGATGCATCGTTTCCATAGCCAAGCCTTCGACGGCCGCACGCTGCGTTGCGGTGGCAGCGGACGAGACCATGGCTGAGTCGGGCTCTCGCCCGGCCTCCGAGGAGGCGCTCTCCGGTGCGGACGCTCGGGAGTTGCTGGTCCTCGTGCGGGAGATGCTCGAGGGCCTCTGCGAGCATGGGATCGAGGTCTCCACCGAGACGCGTTCGATGGCGCCTCTGCTCGAGGGAGCCGAGAGGATCTTCTGGCGTACGCCAGAGCCACCCCCGCGCCGGGGCGACGTTGTGATCTACTACCAGCGGCCCCGAGGAGGCGGGGAGGGGCTTTCGGGCTTGATTCATCGTTGTCTCGTCGTACATCGCTTGATTCGCTGCCGCCGCGAGGGCGGAATGCGCACCAAGGGGGATGGGCGGCCGCAGATGGACCTGGGGGTACTTCCCACGGAGGCCGTTCTCGGCGTCGTCACGCGCATCCTGCGTGCTGATGGTAGCGTCTCCCTCGAGGGGGCCGCGGCGCGGCGCTACGGTCTCGTCATCGCGGCGCTTTCTGGGGCCGGCGCAGGGGTCTACCAGCTCGCCGCCTATGCCGATGCCGTTTTGCGCCGCCTCATTCCCGGCCTCGGGCGTCGCAGGGTCCTGAGGGCACCGGCATGGTGGGTGCAACGCCTTGCCATCGTTGGCGCCCACCGCCTCCTTGCGGGGCGTTGTTTGTGCCAGCGGGAGGGCCCTGCTTGACCCACTCCCCCAAAAGCGGTTAGAAACGCCGGTTGGCCCGGGCCTTGAGGCCATTCAACTTGGAAGGAGAGCGCATGAGCGAGACGTCCGGCGGACAGAAATACGAGCCCTACGTTCCTGAGGAAACGAAGTTGCCGGAGCTGACCTTCCGGGCCGTGGCTGTTGGTGTCGTCCTGGCGGCGATCCTCGGTGCGGCCAATGCCGCCGTCGGGATGAGGGCTGGCCTGACGGTTGCCGCGACCTTCCCTGCCGCCGTCGTTGCGCTCGCGGTCGTGCGCGCGTGGAAGGGCAACATCCTCGAAGAGAACATCATTCGGACGACGGCGTCCGTCGGTGAAGCTCTCGTTGCCGGTGCGATCTTTACCATCCCGGCCTTCGTCTTACTCGGCTACTGGGACAACCTGCTCAGCTTCAAGAACTACATCGAGGGCAGCATCCTGCTGCTCGTCGGCGGTGTGCTCGGCGTGCTCTTCGTCATCGTCCTGCGGCGTGCACTGATCACCGAATCGGACCTGCTCTTTCCCGAATCCGTCGCCGCGGCCTCGATTCACAAGGTCGGCCAGAAGGGCGCCACCGGAGCCGGTCTCGTCGGTTGGTCTCTGATCACGGCGATGGTCATCGAGTTCTTCAAGCATAGCAGCGGCATCGTGTTGATCCGCGGTCGAATCGATGGTTTTGTCTCTTTCGCCAAGTCGGTCATCGGGCTTGGTGGTATGGATTACCATTTCGCCGGCGGCGTGGCCTGGAAGAC
>CAYSMT010000254.1:0-5014 GCA_964432135.1 uncultured Acidobacteriota bacterium | reverse complement strand
CGTTGCAGGTTGTCATCCCGGCCTCCCGGTCTCGAGAGAACGAGGCGCCTCGCCGTCACGAGCAGCACGCCTTCCGGCGTCCGTGGGGCATCGGAAGGCTGGGCGAGCGCACGGATGGGTTGGGTGACCTCGGGAGCCTCTCCGAAGCGTGTGGCGAGATCGGCGCTGGCAACAGCGGGGTGGGTGAGTAGAGAGGACTTGTCCGCGCGGGCCACAGCGTGAAGAAGGCCAGCACGCCGGAGAGTCTCGCCGCTGCCCGTGATCTCCGCAGCAAGCATCCCGGCGATCTGCGCGACCTCCCGCGACCGGACGAGTAAACTGCGGCCGTCGATCGAGATGAAAGAAAGCCGGCCGAGCAGTAGCACGAGACGCTCGTGCAAGCCCGTGATACCCAGCTCGTAGGCTACGGCCTCGCCGCGTTCCCGGGCCTCCTCGTCGGCCTCGAGTCGCGTCTTTTCAACAACGTCCTCGATGCGTGCCGGGTGGATGCGTCCGTCTTCCACCAACAAGCGCAGCGCTCGGGCGGCGACGGTGCGACGCAGAGGATCCCAAGAGGAAAGGATGATCGCCTGGGGCGTGTCATCGACGAGCAGATCGACACCTGTCGCTTGTTCGAGAGAACGAATGTTGCGGCCCTCGCGGCCGATGATGCGTCCCTTCATCTCGTCGCTTGGAAGGTGTACGACGGTGATGGTTCCCTCGCTGGCCGTCCGGCCCTTGACGGCAGCCAGTGCGCTGAGGACGGCATCACGCGCCTTCTCCTCGGCCGTGGCACGAGCCTGGCGGTCGGCCTTACGGATGAGTAGGGCGAGCTCGCCTTGGATCTCCACGCGCACCTCTTCGAGCAGGCGCTCGCGAGCCTGCCCGGAGCTGAGTTGGGCCACCGCTTCGAGGCGTTCGCGGATTTGTTTCTCGGCGTGATCGATCTCGCTCTCGCGACCTTCCACCTTGGCGCTGCGCACATCGAGCTTGCCGGCAAGCTCGGCCAACTCCTCGGCACGACCGTCCAGCGCCGCTGCCCGCTCTTCGAGACGAACCCGACGCTCGGCGAGTTCCTCACGACGGGTCTTGACCTCGCTTTCGCGTCGATGGAGCTCGGCCAGGCGTCGCTTGTGCTCGGACTTGAGTCGCCCGCTCTCCGAACGGACGCGCTGCTTGACATCTTCGCGAACGCGGGATTCGTGCTCAGATTCCAAGCGATTGAACTCGGTGAGCTGGTGGTTGAGTTGTCGCGTGCGTCGCACCAAGGCGGCGAAACAAACAACGACCGCAACGACGAGGGTCGCGCAGGCGGCGGCAAGAAAGGTGAAACCCGTCATCGGGTGGCCACTCACGAAGCAAGAGCACGGTGTCGTGCTGAAAAAAGTCGTGCCAAAAACCCTAGCGACCGGCGGGCCCCGGCAACCGCGCCTGGTAACGTGATTGAAGCCGATGGGCCAGGTGGGTGCCCTCCTGCTGGTTTAGGCTTCCTCGGCAAAGCAACATGGCGTCACAAAGACGAGGCCTGCGCACTGCCAGCAGAGGTCGGGCTCCCGAGATTGAACTGTTGGCTCAAGCGTTTCCGGGCTTGAGCTGGCCCCGGGGGCTCCGCCGATCACCCCTAGTATTAGGGGCCGAAGCCGTGCGGTCAATCGCCCTCGGCGGAAGGCTGATCGAGGTGCTTGCGAAGACCTTCGAGGCGCTCCTCGAGACGATGGGCACGCTTGCGCAACGCGTCGATCTGTTTCGCCCAACCCTGTCGCTGTTCGTCAGCCTGCGCCGCGAGATTGAGCGCAGCGAGCACAGCGACTTTGAAATCGTCGCGTGAGCCGTTAGGGCCGGCGATCTGGGCAAGGGTTTCATCCACGCCCGCCGCGAGCCGGCGGAGCTGATCCGGATCCGAGCCGCGCAGGCGATAGCTGCGGCCGGCGATGCGGACCTCGACCGGCGTCGTGGATTCGGGCCCTGAAGGATCGTGCATCGTTGTCTCCCTGTGGCGTTCGCACGGCATCGTCGGGGCCGAGTATATCGTGCCTTCTCAAGTGCGGTCACGGTCTTTGCTCGCGGCACGCGAGCCCGGTGTTCCCTCCGCCGACGGCCGGCATCCCCCCGGCAGCTCGGCGCCAGCGCACACACAGGTGCTAATATCCCCGCTCATCGGAAGTGAGGGAGGAAGCCGTGGCCGAGAAGATCAGGGAGACGGAACTCCGCGTGCTCCAGGCGCTCGCAGGGGAGGCGGAACCCCTTGGCGTCGATGCCCTCGCCGTGCGGCTCGAGATCGATCAGAGCCCCGTGGCGGCTTCGGCGAGCGTGCTGGCCGAGCGTGGCTTGGTTGAGCTGAGCGAGCACAGTGACGACGAGCTGCGGCTCGGTGCGCGTGCGAAGGCGTGGTCCTTGGACGGTTGTCCTGAGCGCCGCGTCGCTGAGGTGCTCGCTGAACTTGGTGGACGAGCGGGCATCAAAGAGTTGCCGGAGCGCAGCCGGCTTGAAGCGAAGGAGATAGGCCAGGCCCTACGTTGGCTCGCTGCTCGGGGCTGGGCGAGCAAACAGGGCGGCGAGCTCGCTCTGGCGCCGGGTTGGACGGCCGGGGCGCCTCTCGAGGAGGATGAGCTGCTCGTCGCCGCCCTGCTCGAGCGGGCGCCGCGCCGGCGTAGCGAGCTGGAGGCGGCGGGATTTCCCGTCGCACGGGCCCTCGACAAGCTTGCGGCACGTGCCGGAGTTGTCGAGATGCGGACCCGTCGCCGCCGGCTGCTTTGCTTGAGCGATGCTGGCCGTGCAGCCCTCATTGCAGGAATCGAGGCACGGCGGGATGTCAATGAGCTGACGACGGAGCTGCTTGTTTCGGGCGCTTGGAAGCAGGTTTCGTTCCGGCCCTATGACGTCACTTTGGCCGGTCCCAAGGTGATCCAAGGCAAGGAACATCCCTTCCGGCGCGTGCTCGAGGACACGCGTCGGGCGTTTCTCTATATGGGCTTCGAGGAGACGGCGAGCCCATGGGTCGAGTCGGCCTTCTGGGATTTTGACGCGCTCTTCCAGCCGCAAGACCACCCGGCGCGCGACATGCAGGACACCTTCTATCTTGCGCGTCCCGAGCGTTGTGCCCTCCCGGACGAAGCCCTCGTCGAGAGGGTGCGCCGGACCCACGAGGATGGCGGCGAGACACTCTCTCTCGGTTGGCGCTATGAGTGGCGGCGTGATCTGGCGGAACGTTGCGTGTTGCGCACACACACGACCTCCGCGACGGTGCGGGAACTCGCTCGGAATCCGAACCCGCCTCGCAAGGTCTTCTGCGTCGGCCCCGTCTTCCGCCGTGAGACCATCGATTACAAGCACCTACCTGTCTTTCATCAGGTTGATGGCATTGTGATCGACGAGAAGGCTTCTTTTGCTGCTCTGCTGACCTTGCTGGGGACCTTCTATCGGAAGATGGGTTTCGACAAGATCCAGTTTCGCCCGGCGTTTTTCCCTTACACCGAGCCCTCGGTCGAGGTCTTCGTCTGGCTCGATAGTCGCAAGGATTGGGTCGAGATGGGCGGCGCCGGCGTCTTTCGGCCGGAGGTCACCGAGCCGCTGGGTTGCTGTGAGCCCGTGCTTGCCTGGGGTCTCGGTCTCGAGCGTTTGGCGATGTTTCGCTATCACCTTGACGATATTCGCGAGATCTATCTGTCCCATCTCGACTGGCTCGAGGAGATTCCCCCATGCCGATCGTAGGCATTCCGCTCGATGAGCTTTTCTTGCACTACGGCGAGAAGCTCTCACCGGAAAGACTCGAGAACGAACTCCACCGCTTCGGTTGCTCTGTGGAGGGCTGGGCCACCCTCTCGCGTTATCGCTGCAGGCGCTGTGGCAGCCTTTTCGAGACGGGCGAGGAACTCGCGCCCGCGAGTTGCGATAGCTGCGGCGTCGACCTACGGGAGCCCGGCAACACACCGCAGGAGGAGGGTGAGGTGCGCGTGTTGCGCATGGAGCTGCTCGCCGTGCGCCCCGACCTCTTCGACCCTCCGGGTCTCGCTCGCGCGCTGCGTGGTTTTCTCGGCAAAGAAAGCGGGTCCCCGGTCTATCGGCTCCAGCCCGGTACGTGGCGCGTGGAGGTTGATCCGGCGCTTGCCGGTCCTGCCATCGTGCGTCCTCGCATCTCAATGGCCCTTGTGCGCGGTGTGAGCTTCAGCGATGCGACGCTGCGTTCGTTGATGAAGTTGCAGGAGAACATCCACTGGGCGCTCGGACGCGACCGCAAACTAGCTTCGATCGGCGTCTACGATTTGGGTACTGTGGAGGGGTCGTTGCTGCGTTATCGTGCCGCAGGGCTCGAGGAACTGAGCTTCGTACCCCTGGGCTACGATGCTGCCGATCCCCAGGCCGCGTGCACGCCGGCGCGCATCCTCCTCGAGCATCCAAAGGGCCGTGCTTACGCACGCTTGCTCGAGGGCTGCCAGAGGGTGCCGCTACTCGAGGATGCGGCGGGTCGCGTGCTTTCGATGCCTCCGATCATCAACAGCGATGCGACCCGGGTCACGCGCGAGACTCGTGATCTGCTCATCGATGTGACGGGACTGCGCGACAGACAGATCGATCGTGCCTTGAACATCGTTGTCACGAGTCTGCTCGAAGCAAGTCCTGAGGCCTATGCCGAGTCGGTGATTGTCGACTATGGCGATCAGGTCCGCCAGACTCCCGACATGGCCCCTCAAGTCGTTGCTTTCGACGCCTGTGAGGCGGCGGGGTTGATCGGCGTCGAATGGAACGTCGAGGAGGTGGCCGAGTTGTTGCGCAGGATGCGCCACGACGCCAGCAGCGATGGGACGACGGTGACCGTCGGGGTGCCCCCCTTTCGTGCAGATATCGTTCATCCGCGGGACCTCATCGAGGATGCCGCCATCGCCCACGGCTATGATCGATTGCCTCAGGCAGAGCTCACGTCGGCGACTTTCGCCCAGCCCCACCCGCGAGAGCTTCAAAGCGGTCGTGCCCGGCAGGTGATGCTTGGGTTGGGGGCGATGGAGGTCATGACACTGACGCTCTCCTCAGAGGATGC
>CAYSMT010000253.1:0-5017 GCA_964432135.1 uncultured Acidobacteriota bacterium | reverse complement strand
CCTCGATTAACCCCCCCGGCGAACCCTTCGCCGTGAGGAAGCCATTTCTATCTCAAGGAACGTCGCAGCGGAAGAACGCCGTTTCTTGACCGTTTACTCCGCTGCGACGACGCAGATCTCATCTTTTGGAGAAACCCCTGCCGCAAGACCTACGGTTGGCCTGCCGCCGAGACACTCTTGGTGTGTGGGCCTAGAATCCG
Source organism: uncultured Acidobacteriota bacterium (assembly GCA_964432135.1). Lineage (GTDB taxonomy): Bacteria > Acidobacteriota > Polarisedimenticolia > J045 > J045 > JANTFM01. Next base: position 4,817 of record CAYSMT010000253.1, on the reverse strand, counting down.
TTATGGAGATGCCCCGGCGAGAAATCGGATGCGAGAAGAGCCGGCTGCAGCTCGTAAGGCGCGTCGCGTTCAGATCGTGTAGCGACCGGGACGCGTACGCTGTTGGTGCTCGCGAAACCAGGCGATGGTTTCCTCGAGGCCGTGCTCGAGCGTGAAAGCCGGTTGCCAGTCGAGGAGCCCGCGAGCCTTGGTGTTGTCGGCGCAGAGACGGTCGACCTCGCTCGCCTCAGGACGCAGACGCTTCCCATCGCAGCGGATCGGCAGCTCCTGACCGACGAGGCTCATGATTTTTTCAGCCAGCGCACGAATGGAGATCTCACGACCCGAGCCAATGTTGATCACCTCACCGACGGCCTGCGCCGCGCTCGCGGCGGCTAGAAAACCTTCGACCGTATCGCGCACATAGTTGAAGTCTCGAGTCGGCGTGAGAGCTCCAAGGCAGATATCTCCGCCGGCAAGCGCCTGAGCAATGATCGTGGGAATCACCGCACGCTCGGACTGGCGCGGTCCGAAGGTGTTGAAGGGCCGGACGGTCGTTACCGGAAGATCGAAAGAGCAGAGGAAGGCCTCGGCCATCTTGTCTGCTCCGATCTTTGAAGCCGAGTAGGGCGATTGCCCCTGCAAGGGATGATCCTCGTTGATCGGTACTGTTCGCGCGCTGCCATAGACCTCACTCGTCGAGGTGTGCACGATGCGCGCGATGCCAAGGCGTCGCGCCTCGAGCAGTAGATTGAGCGTTCCCTCGACATTGGTGTGCAGGTATGACAGTGGCGCGTTGTAGGAGTAGGGAATCGCGATGAGTGCCGCGAGATGGAAGACGACCTCGATCCCATCCAGTGCCCGGGCGAGGCTCTCGCGGTCTCGCAGGTCGCCGGCGAAGACCTCGATCTCCTCGGTGTATGCGGAGCCATCCAGCCAGCCCCACGAGCCGGCGGAGTTGTAATGCACCAACGCCCGCGTGCGCGCTCCGAGCTCGGCGAGACGCTCGCTGAGATGGCTGCCGATGAAACCACCGGCACCCGTGACGAGCACCCGTCGACCCTGCCAATCCCCTCTCTTGCTCTCCATGCTCTCTCCACGAAGCGCGGCGCGAACCCAGCGGCGCGGACTCTCGCCCGCACCGTCTCCGACGGTGCGCAACAGCGAACTGAGCTGCGAATCCTCAAGAGTGTAGCGGAAGCGCCCCCAGACGAACATCGCTCTTGGCCTTCTCGTAGTCCGCAGGCTGGCCGATGTCCAACCAGTACTCGTGCACCGGGAAGCTGATGACCCGGCGGCCACGGTCGATGAGCTCGGTGATCAGGGTGGGCATGTCCAGCGAACTGTTCTTGGGAATCAACGCGAGGACACTGGGGTCGAGTAGGTAGATTCCCGTCGTGATCTTCTGACGGAGGACCGGTTTCTCGCGAATCGCACGGACCTCGATGCCCTCGGTATCGACGACCCCATACGCACTGGCCTGCTCCTGCTCGCGGATCGCGATGGTGAGCTCGGCACCATGCTCCCGGTGAAAAGCCAACATGCCGCGGAAGTCGACCTCGGTAAGGACATCCCCGTTGATCACCAGCAGGGGCTCATGCGTATCGCCGAGCAACCCAAGGCTCCCCGCGGTACCTAGCGGCTCCCGCTCGTGCAAATAGCGCAGCTCAACACCAAATGCGCTGCCATCACCGAAGTGCCCCTCGATGGCCTCGGGTTTGTAGTGCGTCGTCAAGTGGATCCGCTTGATGCCAGCCTTGCGAAGCTGGGCGACGATGTGCTCGAGTAACGGCCGGCCCCCGACAGGAAGCATCGGCTTGGGAACATCGTCCGTCAGCGGCCGCAAGCGTGTTCCCAAACCGCCGACCATGACGACGGCACTCAGGTTGTCGTCTTCGCTCAGCATCTCAGAGATCCAGGCGAGATCGACGACGACGCCGTCGGGCTCGATCAAGGGCACGTGACGCAACAAGCGCTCCTTCATCAGCGCCAGGACCTGTTCACGGCTGCTCCCCGCGGGCGCAGAAACGAAGGCGCGATGCATCACGAGCGACGCAGGTGCATCCATCGGCACCTCACCGAGGTTGGCGCGGCGCAGGTCTCCGTCGGTGATTGTTCCCAACAACCTCCTCTGACGATCGACAATCAAGGCGATTTGACGTTCAGCGCATTGGATCGTCTCGACAACCTCCCGTAGCGTCGTTTCCGGCGCTGCGCAGAGTTTATCGATCGCAATCCTTAGAAACACCTGTTCATCGCTCCTTCACGACAGTTTCTCGTGATCCGTCACGCCAACAATCCACATCAGTAGCTCGCCAACGGGCAGCGCCGGCAACGCGATATCTCCGACGCGCGTCCTGCGGCATGCAGCGCACGCATCTGCTCATAGGTTGGCCCTCGCCAAATTTGCTCCAGCGTTGCATCATGGATATTTCCCATGACAAGATCACGATCGGAATCAATACAGCAGGGCGTGACTACGCCGTCGGGATGCACAAAAACACGCTGCCAGAGCTGTGGGCAACAAAAGCTCTTTTCCCGAGAACCAAGGGGCACCAGCGTACGGTCGTCGCCCTCCTGTCGGCCGTGGTCGAGATAGTCGACCCAAGCGACCGCATCGACCAGTGGTGTGAAGAGCGCCTGGAAAGCCTCCCACTCCTCTTCGTTGTCCTTCATGCGCACCATTGAGACGCGGGTCAAGGGCTCGATCACACCGCGCGCATCGCGTAGCTCCTTGAAGCGGCGGATATTCGCCAGCGCCATCTCGTAGCGCGCACCGACACGAATGCGCTCGTAGTGCTCTTTGTAAGGCGAGTCGAAAGAGAAGAAGAGCTTATCGAGTCCGGAATCCAGCAACCTGACGGACCAGTCTTCATCAAGCAGCGTCGCGTTGGTGTTGAACATCACGTCCACCACACCAACCTGCTTGGCATAGCGAATCATCTCGTCGAGCTGCGGGTTGAGCAGCGGCTCGCCGAGATAGTTGAACTTTAGCGAGCAGAGCCCTCCGGCGACCGCCTCGTCGATCAGGCCCTTGTACATCTCGATCTCGAAACGCTGTACTTTCCAAAAGCTGCCGTCGGCCAGCTTCTCAGTCCGCGGACACATCACGCAGCGCAGGTTGCACGCGCTCGTCGCCTCGATGTCGAGGTGGATCGGGGCCGCCTCGACGATCTGCTCGCGCGGATGGTTCTCCCAGCGGGTGCGGTAGGCCCGATAGCCTTCCGAGCGGCTCGCCTCCCATCGCGCCAGCGCTTCGCCCGGGACGCGATGAAAGTTGTGATCGATAGGTATGTCAACTGCAACCGTCTTGTCGATCTCCATGAGTTCGACCTGAGCTGCGGATGGGGCAAGGTCCTTGCTCATCGAGGCGCACCTCCCATCAACGAGATGATGCGGGCGAGATCGTCTTCGGTATCAATGTCGATGGCGCTGCGCTCATCGATCTCGTAGCCGACGACGGAGCGCGGGTTGACGACGCTTGCCCCTTCACCAGCGGAACGCAGATAAACGCAACGTGACGCGAGAACGGCCTGACTCAACGCGTAGTACGCCGGAAGCTCTTGACGTCTGAGCGGTTTGTCAGGCAGCTCGATCAGCTCGCTGAGGCGACCATCGGCCTCTCGCGAATAGACAAAGTAGGGATGATCGACAATCGGCCGCACCGTTGCCGCCGAATCGACGTCATTTGCGCGAAGAAGCGCGAGCGTGCCATCGATCGCCATCGCGTCCCGCAGGGGTGTTGTCGGCGCAAGCAGAGCGACGACCTCCGGCCGGTACTCCTCGTGCTCCGCGAGCCACTCGAGGGCGTGATGAATCACCGAGATCGACGGTGCCGTGTCACTTGCGTAGCGCGGGGGACGCAGAAATGGCAGCTCGGCGCCAGCCGACCTGGCCACAGCCGCGATCTCCTCGTCGTCGGTTGACACGATGACGCGGTCGATCGAGCGCGCGGAGCGGGCGGCCTGGATCGTGTGGGCAACGAGGGGTAGACCGGCTACGAGACGGAGATTCTTGCGCGGGACGCCTTTGGAGCCCCCACGGGCGGGAATCAGGCCGAGAACATCCGCCGCGCGCATCATCGCGATCCCTCGGTGTCATCCGTAGCTACGACACGCGAGCGGCCCGAGTCAAGCCCGTGCCGACTGTGATCAAGTCGCTCGAGGCGCTGCTCGAGGCGCTGCACGCGTACTTCGAGCCGATCAACGACCTCCGCCAGATCGACACCGAAGCGCGTACCGATGCGCAGGCGCGGCACGAAGGAACCCGCTTCGTCCGCAAACTCGACTTCACGTAGTAAAACGAAGGAGTCCGCGCTTTTGACGAAGACCCCACCCTGCGAATCCTCCCCGACGACCTCACCTGGAGTCGCAAGATAGCAAGGCCAAGAGGGCTCGTAACGGGCGCTCCAGACGATGAGCGTGCGCTCTCCGAGGCGCGTGCGTGCGCCCGGACCCGGGCGTGTAATTCCCCGGACCTTGTTGTAGATCTTCTCGCTTGTTGCTTTCCAATCGAGCCATTCGTCACCGCTCCGACGGCGGGGAAAGTAGCTGGCCGGCCCGGAGGGTTGCGGACAGGGTTCGGAATGACCGGATGCGATCTGCTCGAGAACCTCGGCGAGCAGGTCGGGCATGACGGCGCTGGCCTTGGCCAAGAGTGAGCCATAGGTCTCTTCCCAGCTCACCGGCACGATCACCTGATGCAGGATGTCGCCTGTATCGATCCCATCGTCGAGCAGGTGAGCCGTGACCCCGATCTCATGCTCGCCATTGATCAACGCCCAGTTGAGCACGTTACGCCCACGGTAGTGGGGCAGGCGTCCGGCATGCACATTGACG
>CAYSMT010000252.1:0-5028 GCA_964432135.1 uncultured Acidobacteriota bacterium | reverse complement strand
TATCGTGGCTAGAATCCACCTTAGCGACCTGTCCAGAAAATGGGGTCCATTTCAAAAAGGGGGTGTGGCGTGGGGGAACTGAGTCCTCCAAGGCACGGTGGCAGGCTTCGAGAAATCAGGCGAGAAAACCAATCCCTAACGCCTTGGTGGGAAAGGATTCCTAGTGGTGCAGGGAAAAAGCGCGACGCGAAGTTCGACAAGAACGAAGAAACCCCCAATGGCACCATTATCGACTACTTCCAATGGAGTCACAGCGAGGAGCGGGGTTGGATCCAGGTCAAGGCCTGGGCCTTCCCAGCTTGATGAACGTTTCTCGCTGCGGACAGGAAGCGGCAAGCTACGCTTCGACCTGAAGTATCAAAGTCTGCCCTACCAGATAGGCAGCGGCGCTTCCTTTCTGCTCTCGACTAACGGTCGAGACGGCTATGGACCCTCGTTCAAAATCGCCGATTGGGTTCAGCAGAAGATGCAAGATCCTGATGGCGACGGGGTGCCCTTCTTCACCTCTGCCACGGAGACGACGAGCGACAACGCCCTCGTTCAGACAATGACCAACGCTTTGCTCTCTGGTGCGAGCCGTTGGGCCCTTGTCTCTCGTCGTCAGAAGGGCAGCCTCGGGCTCGAGTACCGTCCGTTGGGTCGCTGGACGATCGCTTTCACGGCCAAGGAGGAAAAGCGGACCGGCGCCCAGGGGCTGGGTTCGGGGACCTATCAGCGCGTCACCGACGTCAACAACGACGGCCAGACAGACTCCGACTACTACTTCTCGGTTCGTGGTATCGAGCTGCCGGCCCTCATCGACATTCGTACGACGCTCTTGCTCGCCCGAGCCAACTATCACGCGGAAAACTGGTTTTTCGGTGTCGACGCCTCGCTGTCCAACTTCGACAACAGCTACCTCGGCATGACCTACGACAACCCCTTCTGGTTCGAGGGTGAGGAGGGAACGAGCGGCTCTCGTCGGGGACTGTGGCAGAAAGGCCGAGCCTCACTCGAGCCATCTAACGAAGCATGGCGACTCACCTTCTCGGGTGGCTACAGCTTCACGTCCCGCACGCGGCTGACTGCGGCCTTCAGCCTCGGTGAGCAGAGTCAGGACGAACGCTTTTTGCCGATTGCGACCAACCCAGCCACGATTGGCGCCGAGGATATCAACCGCGACGGGAGCATCAACGCAGCCGATGATCCGACTCGAGTTGTTTTGGCGATCTCCGGCATGCCGAGCACGATCGATGGGGTGAAGGTCATCGGTCGCGGTCTCGATGCATCCTCGGAGGTCACGGCCTACAACTTGACATTGACGAGTCGTCCGATGGATGAGCTCACACTGCGGGCGCGTGTCAATTCCTACGACTACGAAGGGACCGAGGGCATTCAGGTCATTCCAGCGAGAACGGAGTACATCGGGTCTCTCGTTGAACTCGATTGGAAGAAAGACCTTATCTTGCACGTTCCCAACGATTTCACACGCAGGAATATCGACCTTGAAGCGACCTGGCGCTTTGGCAGGGCCGCCAAGGTCAAGGGTTTCGCCCGCCGTCGCAGCCACGACTACCTGCTGCAACAGGATCCCGACGGCAACGTTACGCGCGACAGCGGAACGCGCGCCGTCGCTGGGACCGACGATGACATCTTCGGGGTTAGTGCCATCTTTGGTAACGCGAGCACTTTCTCGGGAAAGGTGACCGTCGAAACGGCGGATCGGAGCTTTGACGGCGAGTACGTCACGGCCTTCAACGGTGCTCATCCGCTCGTCCGGCAGTTTGATATTGCCAATCGCAGCCGCAGTGGCCTGCTTGCCGAGTTCGATTTCATGCCCGGCGAGGCGACAACGATCAGCCTGGGGTACAACCACTACGAGGACGACTATGACGATAGCGAGTTTGGCCTCCAAAGTGGCGATACGGAAGGCTGGTCGCTCAACATCAACCATCGTGTTGGCGAGAGGATGCATCTTTTTGCCTAAGCGGAGATCTCGACCTGGGACGCAGACATGCATCTTCGCACCAAGTGCAACAATTGCACGGATCCTTCCCCTGTAATGCTCAAAGCTGCTCTGCCCTACGGTCGGAATGTGCCAAACTTCGATTGGTTCCCGAACGCCAACGACAAAACGACCGCACTCGGCGGTGGCATCGACTGGGATGGTGGAGGGCATACGACCGTCAACTTCAGCATCAACTACGTCAAAGGTCAGATCGAGCAGACGACACGCAACCCCGGCACGCCTGTCGAGCTTGATCCGTCGAACCCTCTTTTCGGCACGACGGCCTTCGTTGCGCTCGGCTACGACTTTCCAACGCAGAGCAACAGTCTTATCCGCTCCGAGCTACGCGTTACGAGGCGCATTTCCGAGCACGTCGCTGCGGGTGTGTGGTGGCTCTACGAGAAGTTCCAACTCGATGATTTCCAATGGGACAATCTGCAGTCGTACGGCGCCAACTTCCTGGCGGTGGATGATGGGACGCGCTTTCTATTTCTGGACTCGCGCTATGGCGAGTACAACGCGCAGGTGTTGCAGGCTTTTGTCAAGGTGAGCTTCTAGAAGTGTCCTTTCCGCGGGTCCCGCGGAGTGATTCTGGATAAGCGCGGTTGATCGTGACGCGAAGAGTAAACGGACGGTGCGGAGCATCGCCAGGTTGACGAGGATCACGAGTGGCCTTCGCGGTCCTAATCAGCGCTTCCCCTGACCGAGGCTGCCTTCAAGCTATAACGAGGCGGGCCGCCTTGCTCAGTCTGCACGCGTTGGGTCTGGCGTGCCCGGAGCTTGCGAGACCCTCCATGGGACTTTGGCCGAGCGCTTGAACTCCACCTGTGTGCCATCGAAGGAGTTGGCTCCCGTGCCCGACGGGCCGCCCTCCTCCAGGTCGAGTCCCTCGGCACGCCAGGCCGCGACACCCCCAGCAAGGTAGCGGATCCTGCGGAACCATTTGTGGGCCAGCGCGTGAGCCGCGCGTCGGGCTGGTCCGTCCTGGGTGCCGGCATCGTCAACCAGGGCGATGAACTCCTGGGTCAGTGCGCGTTGCGGAATCCAGCGCAGGGCTTCGCTTGGTGGCACATGCCGCGCGCCCGGAAGGTGGCCTGCCGCAAACGCTTCGTCGCTGCGCAGGTCGAAGACAAAAACCCGACCTTCACGCGGTGCGTTGGGCTCGTCATCACCGCTCTCGATCAGTCGCGCCAACTCCTTCGCGTCGATGGCAGAGATCATTCCGCGTTGGCCTCCTCGATGGCCTTAACGAGCTCAGGGACGACCTCTGCAAGGTCACCGACAATCCCGTAGCTGGCCTCGTTGAAGATCGGCGCTTCCTTGTCGCGGTTGATGGCGACAATGCACTGGGCGCCGCGGATACCCACGACGTGCTGAATCGCACCGGAGATACCCAGAGCGACGTAGAGCTTGGGAGTGATGGCCTGGCCTGAAGAGCCGATCTGATGGGCGTGGGGCATCCACTCGCTGTCGACGACAGGGCGCGAGGCTCCGATTGCACCGCCGAGGGTCTTGGCGAGGTCGCCAACGAGTTGGTCGAACTTTTCCTTGCTGCCGAGCCCTCGCCCGCCGGCAACGACGATCTCGGCGGCCGTCAGGTCGATGGTGCTCTCACCGACGGCGCGGATCTCCTGCACTTCGCGTCGAAGCGCCGCAGCATCGATCGTCGTCTCGCGGGTCGTGATCGCGCCGCTGTGGCCATGGGGCAGATCGTCGGCGGAGAAGGCGCCGGACTGCAATGAAGCAAAGTGGGGCGCCGGACCGCGGTCGACGAGGCGGGCTATGAACTTCGCGTCGTAGGGCTGGCGGTGGAAGATGATCGTTTCCCCGTCGATCTCGAGCTTCACGCTGTCCGAGATGACCGAGGCATTGAAAGCGGCGCTGATCAAAGGCAGCAGATCCTGGGCGTTGTAGGTATTGCCCATGAGAACCCACTCCGGCGCGATTTCCCGTACGAGCTCGATGATCGGCAGGCGGTAACCGTCCGGTGTGTAGGCGGCGAGCAAGGGGTTCTCGATGAGGTGGACTTCATCGGCGCCGCGGTCAGCGAACTCCTTTGCCAGGTCGCTGACATCTTGGCCGAGGATGACACCGGCCACTTGGGCCCCCAGACCTTCGGCGATCTTCCGGGCCGCTGCGAGGCCTTCAAGGCTGGCGCGGCGAAGCTTGCCTTCTTCGTGCTCGATGACAACCAGGATCTTCTTAGCCATCGTCCGCCTCCTCTTACAGGACCTTCGCGTCGCGGCGAAGTTTCTCGACCAGGAGCTTGGCAGCGGCCGGCGCGTCGCCTTCGATGAATTCGCACTGCCCGCCGGCTTCCGGCAGCGCTAAATCGAGCACTTCGAGACGGCCTCCAGCGCCGCCGATGACCGAGCCGGTCAGCCCTAGCTCCGTTGGCGTCGGTTGGTCCACCGGCTTGCGTTTCGCGGCCATGATTCCCTTGAGCGAGGTGTAGCGAACCTCGTGGATACCGCTCTGAATAGCGACCACGGCGGGCAGCGGTACGGTGGAGAGCTCTTGTCGGCCGGCTTCGAGCTCACGCAGGACCTTGAGGCGATCGCCGTCAAGCTCGAGACCCATGGCTAGGAAGACCGCCGGGCGATCGAGCAGCCCTGCCATGAGAATCGGTGTTTGGCCATAGCCCTCATCGTCGGCACGTGTACCGCACAGGACCAGCGGGAACTCGCCCGTCTCGGCCACGGCGGCGAGAGCGCGGGCGACCGAGAGCGGGCCGCCGCCGCGCAGATCGGGATCAGAGAGGTGAATGCCTCGGTCGCAGCCCATGGCGAGCGCCGTGCTCAGGGCCTTTCGGGCGCGTTCCTTGCCCAGCGTGCAGGCGACGACCTCTCCCTCGCCGAGGGACTCCTTGATGCGTAGCCCCGTCTCGATCGCGTAGCGATCAGATTCGTTGACTTCCCAGCTAAGATCGGTCTCGTCGATGCCTTTCTTGGCCGCATCGAGGACAAGGCGTGCATCGCGGTCCGGGACCTGTTTGATGCAGACGAGGATCTTCATGGCATAACCCCTCGTGAAGGATAGTG
>CAYSMT010000251.1:0-5075 GCA_964432135.1 uncultured Acidobacteriota bacterium | reverse complement strand
GAGCATCCCCGATAGCTTGGTTACCGGTCGCACAAGCCGTCACGACCGATGAGTTAGGCCCGCGCAAGCCGAAACGCATCGAGACCTGACCGCTCGCCAGATTGATGATCATCCCAGGAATGAGATAGGGCGAGATACGCCGCGGCCCACGCTCAAGGTAGATCTTGTGCTGGCGCTCGAGCATCGCCAACCCGCCGATGCCCGAGCCAATGAGGACGCCAAAGCGATCGAGATCCGTCGCCGAAAGATCAATCGCGGCATCGTCGATCGCCATCTTCGCAGCGGCAAGGGCGAAGTGGATGAAGCGATCTGTCTTCTTGACATCCCGCGCATCCATCCAGGCTTCAGCTTCGAAGCCCTTGACCTCGCCTGCGATACGCGCCGACATCGCGGAGGCATCGAAACTCTCGATCGCCGCAATGCCGGAACGTCCTTCGATGAGCCCATCAAAGGTGCTTCCGAGATCCATGCCCAGGGGGCTGATGGCCGACAAACCGGTCACGAGGACGCGGCGCTTGCTATCCGTCACGAGGGCGCTCCAGACGAAATCAGTCCGCCGCGTTCGAGGTGATGAAGGTGATGGCGTCACCAACAGTGCGGATCTTCTCGGCATCTTCATCCGAGATCTCGATACCAAACTCTTCCTCGAGAGCCATCACGAGCTCAACAATCTCGAGCGAGTCGGCGCCGAGGTCATCCGTGAAGGACTTGTCGTCCGTAACGGCAGCGGCATCGAGCTTGAAGTTCTTGGCAATCGTATCGACAACTTTGGCGCGAATTTCATCAGCGGAGACCATCTATTCGAACCTCCCGCGGGCTCCTATCGACCCGCCTTGTCACAAACTCGTCGTTCCTGAAGGAGCACGACGGCCCCTTCCGTTCCCATGCACCCGCCAGACTCGGCGAGGTGCGGATCATACCTTCGCAACCCGCCTTTGTCACCAAGCGGTTGCAAACCCTCAGCCCGCCAGATGCACAAGTACCTTCTTGAGCTCCTCGGGCGTGCCCAAGGGGACGACCTTCAGCTCCTGGTTGATCTTCCGCGAGAGCCCTGCCAAGGTGCGCCCGACACCAAGCTCGACGCCAAGCCGAACCTCCTGACCCGTCTCAAGACGCTGCATGGTCTCGATCCAACGCACAGGCGAAGCCACCTGAGCGACGAGTCGCCGGCGCGCATCTTCACCCCCAGCACAGGGCGTGGCATCGACATTGGCGACGACGGGAAAGCGGGCCTTGCCAAAGGCCAAGGTCTTAAGAAACTCCGCGAGCCGCTCAGCAGCGGGACGCATGAGGGGACAGTGGAAAGGGGCGCTCACAGGGAGTGAAATCGCACGACGCGCACCGGCCTGCGACGCGGAGGCCACGAGGCGTTCGACAGCAGTCCGGTGGCCAGCGACGACGATCTGACCCGGCGCGTTGAAGTTCGCCGGAACGAGCACCTCGTCGCCCTTCCTCGATGTCTCACAAAGCGCCACAACAGCATCCGGATCAAGCCCGATGACGGCCGCCATGGCACCGACACCGACGGGTACGGCGTCTTGCATCGCATCACCACGCCGTCGTACCGCGCGAACGGCGTCCTCGAAAGCAAGGACCTCGGCCGCCACGAGAGCCGCATACTCTCCCAAGCTGTGCCCCGCCGCAGCGACCGGAAGTGGAACGCGCGGCGCAAGAACGCGCCAAGCGGCCACCGCCACGGTGAGCAGCGCTGGCTGCGTATTACGTGTCAGCCGCAGCTCCTGCTCCGGCCCTTCGAAGCACAGTTGCGAGAGCGACTCACCCAGCGCCGCATCGGCGGCTTCGAAAACCCGGGCCGCCTCGGGATAGGCCTCGCAAAGCTGGCGTCCCATGCCAACAGCCTGGGCGCCCTGACCAGGAAAAAGCGCGATCCAACGCGGTCGGGAATCGACCATCAGGGGGTTCTCCTCGCAACTAGAGGGCGATCCGGCTCTCCGCCTCGTGCAGCGAGCGAATCTCCTCAGTGATGACCTCGTTGATGCACGAGTCGGCAGCCTTGTGAGCAACACGCAGCGCGCTCGAGATGGCCTTCGCGTTCGATCGGCCATGAGCGACCACAGCGACCTGGCGCAGCCCGAGGAGCTGGACACCGCCGTACTCGGCGTAATCCATTTTCTTCTTCATGGCGCGGAAGACGGGCCGAAGCGCGAGGGCACCCAGACGGCGCAAGGCACCCCGACGAATCTCGTCCTTGAGCGAGCCGACGATTGATTCTGCGACACCCTCACTGACCTTCAAAGCGACATTGCCCACGAAGCCGTCACAAACGACGACCTCCGCCCGATCCGTGTACAGATCCGTGCCTTCGACGTTGCCAATGAAGTTGATCCGGGTCTCACGGAGGATGGACTGGACCTCCCGGAGGATCTCGTTACCCTTGCTGTCCTCACCGCCAATGCTCAGCAGCGCCACCCGCGGATTCTCCATACCAAACAGCCGGCGCGCATAGAGGAAACCCATGACAGCGAACTGACGGAAATGCTCTGGTCGACAATCGAGATTCGCGCCGGCATCAAGCAAGATCGTCGTCCCGCCATCGCGTCGAGGAAGCGGCGCAGGTAGCGCTGGGCGATCTACGCCGTCGATCACACCCATGATGACTTTGCTCATCGCCATCATCGCGCCGGTATGCCCCGCCGAGACAAAACCGCAGGCCAAGCCGTCCCGCACAAGACGCGCACCGACATGGATCGAAGAGTCGCGCTTGCGGCGAACCGCCTGGATTTTCTCTTGGAAACCAATCGTCTCGCTGGCCGGAACGATCTCGACGGGCGCGCCCTTTGCGAAGCTGTGCCGGAGTGCCTCTTCGAGGGCTGCGGGCTGACCAACGAGAAGCACTTTGCGCCCCGAGCGCCGCGCGTAGTCGACGCCACCACGCACGACCTCCACAGGGGCGAAATCACCCCCCATCGCATCGAGTGCCAGAGGAAGCTGGGCCAAAACCAGCGACCTAGAGGCTCTGATCCGTCTCGAGGATTTCCTTACCTTTGTAGTGCCCGCAAGCGGGGCACACTCGGTGTGGCCGCTTGAGCTCCTGGCAGTTCGAGCAACGCGAAAAGCCGGGGATCGCGAGCGCGTGGTGGGCGCGGCGCTTGTCTCGACGCGCTTTCGAGGTACGCCGTTTGGGATTGGCCATGGTGTCAATTCCTCCCGGAGGGCTCAGAGCCCTGCCGCTGTTCGAGGATCCTGCGGAGTTGGGCCAACCCTCCTCCCGGATCGTCCTGCTCCCGCGCGCATCCGCACGCGGCATCGTTCAGGTTGCTCCCGCAGCACGAGCACAGCCCCTTGCACTCCGTCGAGCACAGAACCCGCGCCGGCATGGCGAGGTCCAACTGTTCCCGAAGCAACGCCACCAAATCCACCTCGTCGTTGGCGACCTCAAGAAGGTCGACCTCTTCGGGGGAAGTCTGGCGATCCATCTCTTCGCTTCCCTCCGCCGGGCACGGGCCCGGTACGAGGCGCAAGCGAAACCCACCCTCGAGGGGTCGGCACACCTCCGCCAGGCAACGCATGCAGTGGATATGGACCCGAGTAGCAAAACGCGCTTCGAAGTCGATCCCGTCGCTCGCCGGCACCAACCGGCCTCTGACAGTCACGCGCTCGCAGCGCAACTCCTCGCCACCCACCCAAGGAACCGGTGGTAGCTCGATCTCTTCGTCGAGCCACAGTCCGTTGGGATCCAAATCACTGAGTTTCAGCAACATCTTCTGCCCGTCCGGCCAAGGATCCACACAAACACACATCCCCGCTCTCACATATCCATGGGCGGGCCCGGATGCTATCGCGAAACCCTCGACCTAGCTCTGCTACGCCTTGGCTTCCGCTCTGAAAAGCCCATCCGAACCTAGCCCAAACCGGGAGGCAAAGCGGGGCACTTATTCTCGTGCGAACCCCATAAGGGCGCGCGGATTATACCAGCCCCCGCCTGCCCGGCAAGCCACGCCGAAGCGTGAATCGATGACCGAGACCGTTCAAAGCCGAAGGCGCTCGAGATGATCACGCACCCGCTCGATGTAGAGCTCGGTCTCTGCGAAGGGTGGCACGCCGCGAAAACGCCGGACGGCGTTTTCCCCCGCGTTATAGGCCGCGAGCGCGAGATCGAGGTCCCCATCGAATGCGACCAGCATGCGCTTGAGCCAGGCCGCTCCGGCCTCGATGTTCTGATTCGGATCCGAGGGATCGGCGACAGAGAGCTCGTCACTCGTCGCCGGCATCAACTGCATCAAGCCCACGGCACCTTTGGGAGAGACGGCGTAAGGATCGAGCCCTGACTCGACCAGAGCCACGGCAAGGAGTAGCTCGGGGTCGATCCGATGCCGGGCCGCCGCTGCCGCGATGGCATCCCCAAAAGGTCCGGCCCGGCTCCTCCAGGGCTCGCGCTCTTCTTCAGGGGTCTCGAGCTCCGGCTCGGGATCCGGCAGGATCTCGAGAACTCGCCGGACGCTCACCGTCAGGGTGTTCCCCTCCCCGATGTTCAGCACGAGGAGATCGCCCTGTACCTCGACGCTCACGACATCAAGCACGCGCTGATCTCTAAACACGACACGCGCGGCCCGACTCAGATGCGGCGAAGCCAACACGAAGACAGCAAGCATGGCCAGCAGGCTGGTCATCGGGACGCGTCGGCCCGGCTGTAGACGTCGCTTCATCTGCGCTCCGCCAGCAAATGTACAAGATTTCGGTCGGCGACCGCCAGAGCGGCCCGGGCCGACCCGTGAGCATTGGCGAGGCACCACGAGGCGATCCGCCGGAATCAGTGCCGATCGAAATTGTGGTTGATGCGCGCCAGATCGATACGCAGCGAGATGACGCGACCGTGCGGGCAGTGGCTCGGGCACTCGCAGGCGTCGAGCCCCCGCAACAGATAGTTCATCTTATCCATCGTCAACGGGTAGCCCTTCTTGACCGAGGCGTGGCAAGCCACGGTCGCCAGCAGGTGATCAAAGAGCTCTCCGCCCCTGGGCCGATCGCCGCGCTGGAGCGCCTCGAGAAGCGGCCATAGCGCCTCAGGACGAGCCTGGCGCCCGAAAATCGCCGGCAGCTCACGCAACATCAAC
>CAYSMT010000250.1:0-5077 GCA_964432135.1 uncultured Acidobacteriota bacterium | reverse complement strand
GCATAAAGCCGCTGCGTAACAATGCAAACAACAACAGCTCAAATGCGAAAAAAAGGCTCCAATCAACAAAAAAACGACATCTAGCGCTTGATCCCGGTTGATCCCGATGCTACCAATGTCGCGGGTCCCGTGATGTGGAGGGACTAACGCTCAGAAAATCTCTCGAGCACGGAGGAGTTCAACGTTATGGCCAGAAAGGTTGCCAAGAAGAAAATCGCCAGGAAGAAGGTCGCCAAGAAGAAGGTCGCTCGCAAGCGCACCTCCAAGAAGGCTGCGGCCGAGATGCTCCTGGTCGGCAGCAAGGTGAAGGCTGCCCTGCGCTCGCAGGACGTCAACGTCTCTGCTGATGCGGCGGATGCGCTCAACGGCGTCGTCCACTGGTACATCGACCAGGCCGTCAAGCGTGCCACCGCAAACGGCCGCAAGACCGTCCGTCCCTACGACTTCGTCGTCAGCTAGGGTTCACCGGAGGTCTGCGGAGGGGCGGCCCGGTGAAGCGGCCGCCCCTTTCGCTGTCTGCCACGAAGTCCTTGGGGCTTCCGTTGTAGTGCGTCCCCGCCAAGGTCCTTTCATGCCACGCGCGAGTGGTCGTCTCACGGGGCTACTGCTCTTCCTACCGGTGCCGCTGGTTTTGTGGCTGTTCACACATCTCCCGTTTGGCTGTCTCGCTTCTCTCGGCCTCGGCGTGGCGATCATGCTTACGCACCGCTTCTACGCCCGTCCCTTCGCGCTTGCGCACAAGATGCGACGCTGCCTCTGGTGCGGCGCGCGTGTCAGCGAAGGAACGATCCTCTTCGTTCACGAGCCTGGAGGCACGACGACTTGGCGCGCTTGCAGCGCAGAGCATGCGATGCGTGTACAGCGCTTTCTTGGTTGGGCCAGTGCTGCGCGATGGCCACTCACCGCGGGTATTCTTGGCGGAATAGCTGCGCTCTTCGCCACGCTATCGCTAATCGAAACGGGGGGTTTTTCAGCGCTCGAAGACGTCGATGCTATCAACGCTTTCCGCATTCTCATGGCGTTCGTCGTCCTCCCGCTGGGTCTTCTCGCGCCCTGCTTCGGCCCACCAAGCGAAATTTCTCCGGAGAAATACCCCCGACAACTTCCCTTTCCAGTCCACATTCATGCGCTGATCGGCGTGTACGCCATCACCTGGCTCTTCCGCGTCGTCGGGGCCTATTGGCTCGTCCTCGGAGGAATTCACGTGGCGAAGCGGCTGGGAATCGACTAGACCTGTCCTCGTGAAAACGAAACGCAATGCAGGGATTTTGCTGATCGGAAACGAGCTACTGACGGGCCGTGTGCCCGACGCCAACCTGGCCTTCCTCGCCTCCGAACTATGGAAGCTCGGCGTGCCGGTGCGGGAGGCTCGCGTCGTCCCCGACGCGCTGGAGACGGTTCGCGATGCCATTCGCGAGCTCGCCTCGCGCTGCGATTGGCTTCTGACCACAGGCGGCATCGGTCCAACCCACGACGACCTCACCATCGACGCTGTCGCCGCCGCCTTCTCGGTCGAGGTCGTATCACATCCCGAGCTCGAAGCGGCCATCCGCAAGCGTTGCGGCGACGAGTTGACAACCGCTCACCTTCGCATGGCGCGTGTCCCCGCCGGTTGCGTCCTCGAAGCCGGGACGGAGGGTCACTGGCCGACGATTCGCATTGAGAACACCTTCATCTTGCCCGGCGTACCTTCCATCTTGCAACGCAAGTTCTCCCGGTTACGTGCTCTCTTCGAGCAAGGCTGCTTCCACCGGGTTCTCGTCGAAACAACTCTCTTCGAGACGCAAATCGCCGAAGAGCTCGCCCAGATCGACCGCAATAACCCGCGGGTGCAGGTCGGATCCTATCCCCAAGCCGAATGCGTCGTCGTCTGCTTTGAGGGTTGGGATACGGGTGACGTGGAGCGCGCGGCGGCGGCCTTCAAAGAGCGACTCGCGACACGCTGAGCAACGTCGCACTTGCCCACCAACGTTCAAAAACACAGATTCTCCCCTGCGCTGGCCGCACACCAGTCGCGGCGAGAGCGACGGGAGAGCCTCATGACTAGGATCCTCAGAAGCAGCAAGCCGCCACGACCGCCGAGCCCCGCAGAGCGCTGGTATCTGCTCGGGGCTGATCTCGTGCGAGTCGGCCGCTATCAGGAGGCGCTCAAGCCTCTTGAGCAGGCGCTCGCCTACTCCGTCGAGGAGCCCGATGCTCCCTTCGTGCGCACGCTGCGCTCGCACTATGGTCTTGTCATCACCCTTGCACGCGGCGAAGTCGAACGCGGGCAACGCCTCTGCGAGCAGGCCGTCATGTCTGGCGATCCGGAGCCCCAACTCCTCGTGAATCTCGCACGCATCTACATGCGCTTGAACCGCCGAGATCTCGTGGCGCAGGTAGTTCGGACCGCCCTCGCCATCGATCCCCACGACCAGGAGGCATTGGCGATCGAGCGCGAGATCGGTGCGCGACAGTCGCCAGTCTTCAGCTTCTTACGGCGAGGCAACCCCCTCAACCGAGTCGCCGGCAAGTTGCGTCGCCGTCTCGCCCAGAGCTGATCGACTCTACTCGAGATAGGCTCTCGCAACGAAGGCTCCCCGGAGATCTCCCTCCTTGTAGCCCGTCGCCTCGTCCCCCGGATAGGTCGTTTCGATCTTCGCGAGCAGCGCAGGATCGATCGCATCACGTTCTCCGTGGCAGAGCAGGCAGGGCTTATCGATGAGCAACGGCTTGAAGAAGTACACCGCACTCCGCCCGTCGTCCTGAGCCGTGAGGAACTCGCCCTCCGGTAGCTTGTCCTCGGCATGCAGGGCCTCGAAACGCTCGAGCTGGACCCGCTCGAAGTCGCTGGGCAGGTCGGCCGGGTTGCGCACCTTGAGACTGACCCGGTGAATGAAAACCCGCTCGTCTGACGCCGCGGCCGTAAGCTCCTGGGCCTTTGTAGCGCAGACACTGAAAGCCTCCAGCGGCCCCTTGGCGTCGAGCTCGGCGACGAGATGCCCCTTGAGCGTGCCTGCGAGCATCTTGACGGAGCTTTTGAGTTGCTCCTTGAGCTCCTCAGGAATCTCGATCGCCGCAGGTGCCGGCGCCTCGACCTTCGGCTCACTCGCCGGCGGCTGTTCAGGCCCGCAGCTCGCAAGCAGAGCAAGCAGGACCATGGCGAAGATGCTCGTCAATACAAGGCTCTTTCTCATCGCCTGACTCTCCTTTCCCAGGAGCCTTCCCCCGGCCGATACCAGCGCGAGAGGTGCGGGCTCCCCGGTTACCTTCATGGCACACGAGTCGCCCGCGCAGATCCGTCGACGGGAGGCTCAGACTCAAGCGCCGGGAGGATCTTAGCGCGGACTTCGCCGAAACCGATACGATACCCCTTTCCTTGCGCCCAAGCCGTCAACGTCACTTCGTCACCATCCTCGAAGAACTTGCGCTCCTCACCGCTCGCCAGACGCAGCGGCTCGCTGCCACGCCAGGTCAGCTCGAGCATCGAGCCCCGAGAGGCCTTCGTTGGCCCACTGATCGTCCCTGAGGCGAGAAGATCACCCGGCCGGAGTAGGCAACCCGTCACCGTGTGGTGGGCGAGCTGTTGGCGAACGTTCCAATACATGGTGCGGTAGTTGCCCTCGGCAATACGCTCGGGTACATCCATCGTGGACGTCCTAAGCCATGTCTCGAGGTGGATATCGAAGGACCAGCGGTTCTCGCCACGCAGGTAGGGCAGAGGTTCAGGATCCTGCACGGGACCGGGACATCGAAAGGGTTCAAGGGCTTCGAGAGGGACGATCCAGGGAGAGATTGAAGTCGCGAAGTTCTTGGCCAGGAAGGGTCCGAGAGGCTGGTACTCCCACGCCTGGATGTCTCTCGCCGACCAATCATTGACGAGTACGAAACCAAAAATGTGCTCGGCCGCACGCTCGATAGGAATCGGCTTCGAGAGTTCGTTGCCCGGCCCGACGAAGAAACCGACCTCGAGCTCATGATCGAGCAGGCGACAAGGACCGAAAATGGGCGTTTCGCTGCCCGGTGGGCGGGTTTGTCCCCGTGGTCTGACGATCGGTGTCCCAGAAAGCACGATGGACGACGCGCGCCCGTGGTAGGCCACCGGCAGATGCAACCAGTTCGGCAACAACGCCTTCTCCTTGCCACGAAACATCTCACCCACCGCCGTAGCGTGCTCACGAGAGGAGTAGAAGTCGGTGTAATCGCCGATCTCCACAGGCAAAAGCAGCTCGACGGCACTGATCGGGACGAGGGCTCGCTCCCGGAGCGCTTGGTCATCCCTCAGGGTTGGGACATCCTCGCGCAGCAACTCTTGGATGCGGGCCCGGGCCGCTGACCAGGCTGGCCTCCCCAGGGCGAGAAAACTATTGAGCCGTGACGCTTCGAAGACCTTGCTCTTCCCGATGGGCGTGTCAGCAAACAACCCTGCCTCCTCGATGATGAACAGATCGAGGACCATCTCGCCGATGGCGACACCTATGCGCGGTGCCCCTGATCCTGCGCGCCGAAACAAGCCATAAGGCAGGTTCTGGATCGGAAAGTGCCCCTCAGGGGTGACGGTAACGAAAGAACGAAGGGAAGGATCGGTGGTGGCAGAGGTCATGGCGATGGATCCTCAAATTGCGGCACAGGAGAACTCAGCCTGTACCGGCAGTGATGCATGCGACGATGGGTCAGAGGATGTGCAGATCCCGCAAGTCCGCGCACGGCTCTTCAAAGCTGCACGAGCCGAAGGATAGTATCGCGTCGCGCCGGGCCTCGGCGATCTGCTCGGCTGTGATGCTGAGCTCGGCGTGTCGAAACGACGCGCCATCCAGGGTGAACTGCCCTGCATCTTCGTCCTCGAGAATCTTCTGAAGGCGCGCATCGTCCATCGCATGGTGGTGGAGCAGCACGCCTGCGCCAAACAGATTCAAAAAACCATACTCCCGCACGCCGAGCTCGGAGCGAGCGTGAGACAGCGGATGGTGCAGGCCGGCTGTGGCCTTGAGTGCTACGCCGGCGCGATGGCAGGCCGACAGGACGAGAGCCACCTCGCTGGAACTGGGGTAGGCCTCGGCCGTCATCCCTCCGCAGCGCAGCTTGAATCCCGCCCGCG
>CAYSMT010000249.1:0-5095 GCA_964432135.1 uncultured Acidobacteriota bacterium | reverse complement strand
CCGCGTTGAGGTTGGCCGAGAACGAGCAGAATGCCCGCAATACCGACGTCGTGCAGGAGGCCGCAGAGGAAGGCTTGCTCCTCTTCGATGGGCGTGTATTGCGCGACGATGCGCGCGAGGTGCGAGGTCGCGCGGCTGTGCTCGCGCAGGCGATCCATGCTCTTGGCGTAGGCTTTTGAGCGGAAGACCTTCAGCTCGAGGGCAGCCTGCATGACGACTTGGGAGAGCTTGCGCAGCCCCAGCAGCACGAGGGCTGCGCGCAGGCCCGTGACCTGGCGCGTCCGGCTGTAGAAGGCCGAACGGGCGAGGGAAAGGATCTCGCCGGCTAGGACAGCATCTTGCTCGAGCAGCGCCTCGATGTCAGCGAAGTCCACGTCAGGGTTTTGGGACAGAGCGAGCAGCTCCGTCGCGACGGCCGGCAGGCGTGGGGGCTGGTAGCCCGGTGCTTCGAAAGTGCGCACGAGGCGTTCGGTCAGCTCTTTTTCCCCGAGCAGGCCGAGGTCGTCGAGATCGATCGTGGCCTCACCAAGGCCGTAGTCCGGGTCGCTGCGCCGACGACCGCCGCCATGAGTCACAAAGGGCTCCTCTCGTCATCAATGCCTTACGAGACATCCCTTCGGCCGCGGCCGGTGAGTCTTGAGCCCTGCTTGGGCCCTCGGGTGAAAGCCTTCGCGCGCTCTTTGTCAAGGCAGCAGACCGCGTTCCTTGGCCTGTTGCTCGAGCTCGTCGCGGAAATCGGGGTGGGCGATTTGGATCAGGGCCTCGCAGCGCTCGCGCAGGTTTTTGCCGAAGATGTGCGCCGCGCCGAACTCGGTGACGACATAGTGCACGTCGGCGCGGGTCGTCACGACGCCGGCGCCTTCCTTGAGCATCGGCACGATACGCGATTGCTCACCCCGGCGGGCCGTCGATGGCAGCGCGATGACCGGCTTGCCGTTTTTGGCACGGGCCGCGCCACGGATGAAGTCCACTTGGCCGCCGAAGCCCGAGTAGATCCGCGGGCCGATCGAGTCCGAGCAGACCTGACCGGTCAGATCGACCTCGATCGCGGAGTTGATCGCCACCATGTTTTCGTTTTGCGCAACGACCCAGGGGTCGTTGACATAGTCACAGGGGTGCGCCTCGATCAGCGGGTTGTTGTCGAGAAACTCGTAGAGCGACTGCGAGCCAAGAGCGAAGGTGATGATGACCTTGCCCGGGTGGAGGGTCTTTTTGCGTCCGGTGATGATGCCGCGTTCGATGGCCTTCATGCAGCCGTCGGAGAGCATCTCGGTGTGGACGCCGATGTCCTTGAGGCCGTCCATCGACTCGTACACGGCGTCGGGGATGCCGCCAATGCCCATCTGCAGCGTGCTGCCGTCCTCGATCAGCGGGAGGATATGGGCGCCGATCTGGCGTTCGACGTCGCTGATCGGCTTGGCGAGTAGCTCCGGCAACGCTTCTTCGTGCTCGACGATCGCATCGACGCGGCCGACGTGGAGGAAGGCGTCGCCGAGCACCCGAGGCATCCTCGGATTGACCTGGACGATGACCTTTCGCGCGTTGGCGCAGGCGGCCTGTGCCGCCATGGTTTCGACACCGAGGCTCATGAAGCCGTGCTCGTCGGGCGGAGAGACCATGACCATCGCCACGTCGAGGGAGATGATGCCCTCGTTGAACAGCCGCGGAATATGATGGAGGAAGATCGGGACGTAATCCGCGCGACCCTCGTTGACGGCCTTGCGGTCCGCAGGGCCAACAAAGAGGGAGTTGTGCCGGAAATGCCCCTCCATCTCCGGCTTCGAGAGCGGGTCGTCGCCGAGCAGCAGCACATGGTTGAGCTGGACGTCGTGCAGCGCGTCATGATCCTCGGCGAGGGCGCGCACGAGGGCCATCGGGATTGCGGCGTTGCCGCCGTAATAGACGCGGTTGCCGCTTTCGATCAGGCTCACGGCGTCTTTGGGCGAGCGGACCTTGCGCTTGTACAGGTCGAGCCATGTCATCGGAGAGTCTCCTCGGAAGCCGCCCCTTTAGGGCAGCAGCTCGGAAAGCGGAGTGAATTCCATGCCAAGCGCTTCGGCGGCCGCCTTGTTCGTCACGCGCCCCTTGTAGATATAGACGCCGCGGCCGAGACCTGGGTGCAGTTCGAGAGCCGCATCGAGCCCCTCGTTGGCGATCGCGCAAATGTGGCGAATCGATGAGATGCCCAGCGCTCTTGAGGCCGTACGGGGCGCGTTCGTCGTCAGATTGGGCACACAATAGTGGATCACGCCACCGACCGTAAAGGTCGGGTTGTCGAGCGAGGTCGGGCGGCTCGTTTCGACACAGCCACCCTGGTCGATAGAAACGTCGAGGATCACCGCGCCGGGCTTCATGGAGGCGACCATATCCTCGGTCACGAGGAAAGGCGCGCGCCCACCGGGGATCATCACGGCGCCGATGACGACATCGGCGATGCGGGTGTAGCGACGCAGATTGCGGCGTGAGGCGAGCGCCGTGACGAGATGACAGCTTGCGGCGCCCATCACGCTGCGCAGGCGGTCCGGATCCCAGTCGAGCACGATGACGTGGGCTCCGAGGGCCACAGCGGCGCGTGCGGCGTTCAGACCAACCGTGCCCGCGCCGAGCACAACGACCGTCGCCGGAGCGACGCCGGCAACACCGCTGAGGATGATGCCGCGGCCGCCCTCCTCATGCTGAAGTAGGTGCGCTGCCGTCTGCACGACCATCTTGCCGGCGATCTCGCTCTGGGAGGCGAGGATTGGCCGGCGCCCCTGGGCGTCCTCGATCATCTCGTAAGCGACGAGACTGACCTCTTTTTCGACGAGGCTGGCGATGACCTCTCGCGGTGCCACGGCGACGTGATGGAAGCCGAGCAGGGTTGTCCCACGGACGACGTCATGCACTTCCTGCGGGGCCAGGGCGCTGACCCGGCAGACCAGATCCGCGCGACCATAGGCCTCGTCAGGGCGGTAGACGATCATGGCGCCGGCCTCGGTGTAGTCCTCGTCGCGGAAATGGGAGTCTTTGCCTGCATCACGTTCGACGAAGACCTGGTGCCCCTGATTGACGAGACGAGCCGCACTGAAGGGTGTCAGACCCACGCGGTGCTCGTGGCGCAGGGTTTCCTTGGGGACGCCGATTCTCATGGGGACCCTCCTCGTTGGGCGCGAGGCCGCTTGCGGCCGTTCCGGCGCCGCTTCGGACCCCTCCCGGGGTATGCGCATCGGGTGGCGGAAGGGGTAGTCTATCGCCGCCGCGAGGGGGTGGCCAGCAATCGGGGCGCTTCTCACGAATTCATTCCCGACCGGCGCGCCGGTGGGAGCTTTCGGTGTGATGCGCCCCCCCTCGCAGGAGGTCCCGGGGCGGAGCGATAATCGGCGGCAGCGGACCCGCACGGGTTCCGTGAGGCGGTTGTCGCGGCGGGTGCCGTCGTCATCGCCGGAGGGCGCACAGGTGGGCGCAGCAAGGGCAGATGGATGGAGAGCGGGGTTGAGGCGGGGAGACCTTGATGGCTTTTTTGGCCTCATGGTCGACAACCTGCTCCAGTTCCTGGTGATTCTCGCGTTGTGTACCGGGATCTGCGGGATGCCCACGGGCTTTGTGCTTTCGCGAGTTTTCCCAGGGGCGGCCATCTCGCTCATCGTCGGCAACCTCTACTACGCCTGGCTCGCACGGCGCCTCGGCCGTGAGCAGGGGCGCTCTTTCACCGCGTTGCCCTACGGCATCAATACCGTCAGCCTTTTCGCCTTCGTACTCTTCGTCATGGGGCCGACCTATCAGGAGCTCGCGACCGACCCGGCGATCGGTGTCCAGCGCGCGGCCGTCGTGGCTTGGCAGGTGGGCCTGGTCGCCTGCCTGCTCTCGGGGCTGATCGAGGGTCTCGGCGGATTCTTTGCGGGTTGGGTACGCCGCGTGACCCCTCGGGCCGCGTTGCTGTCGACCCTGGCCGGGATCGCCGTCGGCTTCATCTCGATGGAGTTCATCCTGCGCTCTTTCGACAAGCCGCTCGTGGCCTTCGTGCCGCTCGCGATTGTGTTTGTGAGCTACCTCAGCCGTGTGCGTTGGCCCCTCGGCCTGCCCGGTGGGTTGATCGCAATCGTCGTCGGGACGGTGATCGCTTGGGGGCTGAAGTGGGCCGGCCTGCCCGGTGCGGTCACCCTCGGTGGGGAGGCGATCCTCGCCGGAGCGGGATGGCACCCGCCAATCCCGGCCCTTAGCGATCTCGCCGCGGCGCTGACGAGCCCGCTGATTTGGAGCCGGCTGTCGATCATCGTCCCGATGGGTCTGATCAACTTGCTCGGCGCGCTGCAGTGCATCGAGTCGGCGGAGGCGGAGGGTGACGTCTACCCTGAGCGCCCTTGCCTGGTCGTCAACGGCATCGGCTCCGTTGCCGCGGCCTGTTTCGGTTCGTGTTTTCCGACGACGATCTATATCGGCCACCCCGGCTGGAAGCGCATGGGAGCTGGCTGGGCCTACTCCGCGGCGAATGGTCTTTTCTTTGCCCTGCTGGCCTTGTTTGGGCTCATCGGACCGATCGCGCGCATGGTCCCCGTGGAGGCCGCGATGGCGATCCTCGTGTGGATCGCCGTGATCATCACCTCCCAGGCTTTCACGGCGACTCCTGCGCGCCACGCGCCTGCCGTCGTTCTCGGCTTGCTGCCCGGGCTCGCTGCTTGGGGCTGGTTACTGATCGAGCTCAGCTCGAGTGCGACGCGGATCAGCGGGGGTTACCGAGGCGATGGCTCGTTGAGCATCGTCGTCGGCTCGATGGCGGCGACGACGCTCCCCTATGTTCGGGGCTTGCTCACCCTCAAGGCGGGGTTCCTCTTCTCGGCGACTTTCCTGGCGGCGATTGCCGTCTTTCTCGCGGAGCGACGCTTCGTTCGGGCGGCACTGTGGGCTTGCGCCGCGTCGATCTTTACGGCTGCCGGCCTGATGCATGCCTACACGATCACGGCGGTTGCCGTGCGGGAAGAGATCCGGCCCTTGTTCGCCTGGCCGATGGCTTTGGGCTACCTTGGCCTTGCCGGTGTCGCGCTCGTCGCGGCGCGTTTCACGCGGCCCGTTGAGGAGGCGCCGGCGGAAGCGCGGGTTGGAAGCGACGACCCGCGGC
>CAYSMT010000248.1:0-5136 GCA_964432135.1 uncultured Acidobacteriota bacterium | reverse complement strand
TTGCTTCACGTGCGTTCGGCCACGACCCGGAACTCGTTATAGCGCAAGCTGGCGCCGTTCTTGCGGGGCTGCGGGAGAGCGGAGTTGCCGGCTGCCTGAAGCACTTTCCGGGTCTTGGCGGCACACGGGTAGACACTCACCGTACTTTGGCCGTCTCGGAGCTGAGCCGCGAGGCCTTGTGGGAGCGTCACCTTCGGCCCTACCGAGAGCTTTGCCACCTGGCCCCTCTCGTGATGACGGCCCACGCCCATTTCCCCTCCGTCGATGGCCCCACCCCGCTTCCCGGAACCTTTTCAGAACGCCTGATCTTGCATTGGCTGCGTGAGCGCATCGCTTTTGATGGCCTGATCATCACGGATGATCTCGAGATGGGGGCACTCGGCGAGACCGCTCTGCCGGCCGACAAAGCGCGACGCGCCCTCACCGCCGGCGCCGATCTGCTGCTTTTCTGCAAAGACCTCGACGCGCCACGAAGGGCTCGGGACATCCTGGCCACAGAACTCGCGCGCGGCGACCTCGATCCGACGCGCTGCCAACAAAGCCGGGAGCGCCTCGAAACGCTGCGGAAGAGCTTCGGGAGCGGCCGGCAGCCTCTCTCATCAATGTCGTCCTACGCGCACGCCGCGCACACGCTGGCCCAGCGGCTCGACGAGGTTTAACGACAAATAACAGGCTCATCTCGAAGGCCGTGTCCGGTCAAAATCTCGAGAATCTCGAGATAGCGGCGCCGAGACCCCTCGACGACCTTCTGTGGCAAGTCCGGCGGTGGGGGGGTTTTGTCCCACGCGATGGACTCGAGGTAGTCCCGCACGTATTGCTTGTCAAAGGAGGGCTGATTCTTACCCGGGCTGTAGAGTTCGCGGGGCCAGAAACGTGAGGAGTCCGGCGTGAGCATCTCGTCACACAGCGCGATCTCGCCATCGATCACGCCGAATTCGAACTTGGTATCGGCAATGACAATGCCCTTTTCGAGCGCGAGCTCTGACGCCTTGGCATAGATCGACAGCGTCAGCTCTTTCAAACGAGAGGCCGTCGACTGGCCTACGAGATCGACCATCTTTGCATAGGAGATGTTTTCGTCATGTCCAGACTCGGCCTTGGTCGCCGGGGTAAAGATCGCCTCCGGCAGCCGATCCGCGAGCCGCAGCCCCGCGGGAAGACGGATACCGCAAACAGCGCCGGAGGCTTGGTAGTCTTTCCACCCCGAACCGCAGATATACCCCCGGGCAACACACTCGACGGGAAACATTTCGGCGTGATGAACGAGCGCACTACGTCCACGAAGCTGCTCGCGATGAAGCTTGAGCTCCTCCGGGAAGTCGTCGATGCGCTCCGCGAAGAGATGGTTGCGCACCCAAGGCCGACTCCAATCGAACCAGAAGGAGCTGATCTGATGGAGCACCTTCCCCTTGTCCGGAATCGGTTGGGGGAGAATGCAGTCGAAGGCGGAGATGCGGTCAGTCGCGATGAGCAACAGCTTGTCTTCGAAGGTGTAGATATCTCTCACCTTACCTCGCGCCACGAGTTCCAATTCAGGGAGATGAGTTTCGACGACGGTGTTCATGGCTTGACTCCACGCATCAAAAAAGCGCGATTCAGAGGGCCTGTCAAAGCGCTCGATCGCCGCCTCTTCCTCGAACGGGACAAAGGCAACGGATGCGCGCCAAAGGGATCACAGCTCTTTGGCTCGACTACGTGCCTTGGACTGCAGGTCGTGGTCGCCCACGACCTGACGGGAAAAGGCTTTAAAGGCCTTTTTCGCTTCCTTCTTTTCACCGAGCGCAGCCAGAGCTTCCGCATAATAGAAAGGAGCGTTTTCGAAGCGAAGATCAGGCTTGCCTTCAAGAGGGGATTTCGGTTGCGGTTTGGCCAAGCCGCGCCGCACCTTTGTGCGACGCTTGACCCGCTCGACGATCGGCCCGAGCAGTTCTTTGACCTTCTCGGCCTTGCCCGCCGCAAGATAGGCCTTCGCCAAAGCGAGACGACTGTTCTCCCGGATATAGCCATAGCGACCTTGCGGGTAGGGCCAAGCTTCGGAAGGCGCCCAAAGGCTCACGTTGCGAACCGCTTTTTCGCCCCACTCGATGGCCTCCTCGTATTTTTTTTCATCAAGAGCGAGCAGGCACATCTCCCAGGTGGCATAGGCCTGCTGGGGTTCACGCTGAAGCACCTGGCCGAAGAGATCGCGTGCCAAAGCATTCTCGCCATCGAGTACCGCGAAAAGACCGCGGTTGAAACGTGCGAGATGGACGGCCGCCGCCTGCGGCGGATTGTCCTTACCCGGACCCATCTCGACAAGCTGGTCGTAAATACGCTTCGCGTCTTCTCGTCGCGACCCGACCTCATCAGCCTTTGCCAGCAGGAACAAGCCGATCGGGTTGTCGGCTTCGATCTTGACAGCCCGCTCGAGGTACTTCTGGGCTCGGACGACATCGCCGCCGGGGCGTCGTAGTTCTATGAGCCCGAGCTTGCGCAACGCTTCGGCGTGCTCTGGATTCTTCTTAATGAACTTGTAGAACCACGACTCGGCCTCATCCCAGTGCCGTGAGCTGAGCATCAGCTCACCTTCCTTCAGCTCGGGATAAGTGGGCGCCTTGTAGAGTGCGAAGGTTAAACCCGCCCCCAGGGCGAAAAGGATGGCGACGGTAGCAACGGCTCGCGCCATCTTTGCTAGATCAAGGCTCCTGTGCATCGCTTGGCTCCCAATTGAGTCGCGAGGGTGGGTCGCGACCGCTGGTCCCTTCGCTCGATCCTACCATCCTCTGGGGCGGAATCCAGCATCAGCTTCCGACGCCGGCCATGGCGTAGCTCGGCAGGTGAGACGGCGGATCCGGCCGTGACGCCGGATCCACAACCCGCGTCTCGATGGGTCCCATGTCGTCGGCAATCGGCAGTGAACACAGCCACAAGAGGGTCGGAAGCACTGAGCTGAGCTGCATGGCGTGTTCCTCGCGCGCGCCCCTTCTTGCGGTAGATCCAGAGAGCACGATGAGACCTGGCGGTAGGTCGGCATGGCTTCCCGTGGGCCCCATCGCTCCCGTCAACACTTCCTCGAGACGACCGAGATCGGTCCGGGGGTTCATCCCGTGGGCTGAGACGAGAACGACGAGTCGATCGGCCCCATCCTCACGCAGCAACAGTTCGAGTGGCTTCGCCAAACGAGCGGCGTAACGGGGTAGAACGCGACCCCAGGCACTGATTTCGATGTCGGACACGGCTCGCGCCGGGCTGCCGCGACGCCAACCAGCAAACTGGTAGGCCACATCGTAGTAGCCCGACAGGCGGGTGTGGACGATGCCGAAACGATCGGATGCGAGCGCACGTGTCGCCGCGTCGAGGGCGCAAAGGTCCCTGCTCAACGCCGCGCGAAGCAACGTAGCCAGCCGCGGGCTCTCTGGCAGTTCGTCCGCAATGGGGTCGAAGAGGAGGCCTGCGACGTCACCTGGATCAGGGCAGACCAGTGGATGAGTCTGTCCGGGGAGCTGGAGACGGGCCCCCGGCTTCAGTGCTCCCTCAGCCAACACCCACGAGGCGGGAGTCGGCGCGGGCCAACCGAGAGGGTCGGAAAGCAAGGCCGTGTCGATGTGCAACGAGCGAGCGATTCCCGCGAGGGCGACCGAACGCAGCGCACGATGGTCGACCGGAATCTTTTTCCAAAGCGGCGTGTGAAGCAATGGCCTCAGAAAGAGGCCTCTAGGCAGTACGGCGAAGGAACGTTGATCTCCGAGTGGACGATAGCGTACGGCCCCGAACAACCCGTGCCGTTCGACACCCTGCCCCGTGACGAGGCTACCGTGCAACGCAAGCGAGTCGGCAACACCACGCGCAGCGACGGGGAAAAACACACCCTTACGAGCCAGCTGCGCGAAGGCCGGGACGATCCCGCGCTCGGCGTATTCACGGAAGGCTTGCGGCCCGAGCCCGGGAATCTCCACGATCAAGAGCTTGTGCGAGAGGGTGACCCCGGGCAGGTCGAGTGCTTCAGGGGCCGCGTAGTGCACGCGCCGAATCTCGACAGCCGCTGCAAGAGCAATCGCCACGGCAATGCACACAGCAACGAGCCACGGCGCTTCCGTATGACGTGGACGCAGGAAGTCTCTCAACGCAAGCACGAATAGGACGAGAGCGGCCAGCGCCAGTGCCGTCGTCATCAGAGCCAGCGCCACCTGCCCCCGTCCCGGAAGCAGCGGGCCGATCGTGC
Organism: uncultured Acidobacteriota bacterium; assembly: GCA_964432135.1. Lineage (GTDB taxonomy): Bacteria > Acidobacteriota > Polarisedimenticolia > J045 > J045 > JANTFM01. Next base: position 935 of record CAYSMT010000248.1, on the reverse strand, counting down.
GCCACTGAGCCGCCGTCGCAAGCGCGAGCAAGATCGCATCGATCAGCGCAAAACGCAGGATGTAACTCACCGACAGACCGAGACGGGTTGTCCGGCCGACCGAAAGCAAGGTTCCGAGAAGGACTAGCGCCGGTCCGAGGAGGATGAAGATCACAAAGACCTGCGGGAGTACGGCAAGCCACGTCGCGAGCGCGTCGCCAAGGGTCAGCGGACGCTCCGGGCTGAGCACGTAGAGCAAGAGGGTCTCTGCCGGTCCGGCGAGCGCAGCCGCAATAGCAGCGTCCGCGAACAGCCAGGCGATGGATAAGAGGCCCCTGAGGTCCCTGCTTTGCTTGTTCATCACTTCACTATCGTCCTCTGCCTCGCCTGACAGGTCCACCCCCTCGTCACCGCAAAGCCGGGAAGCTGCCCGACAGCGCATACGCCGCGAAGCCCCTCGGCGAGCCGCCGGCACACACGATCCGGGGTAGAATCCTTTGCCATGGTTGATAACGTAAAAACGACCGTCCTCGACCAAATCGAGCTTGGAGGTGATTGCTTCCTGATGCGTCTCGAGGGAGCCGAGATGGCCCGCACAGCCCGTGCTGGGCAGTTCGTCATGCTCGGTCTGCCTCAAATCGATGACATGCTGATCCGCCGCCCCTTCTCTGTGGCCCGGCGTGTCGAGGGATCAAAGGGTGCTCCGGTGGCCTACGAGATTCTTTACAAGGTCGTCGGCCAGTTCACGCAGATCTTCAGCCGCCTGCGGGCCGGCGCGGCGATGCGTGCTCTCGGCCCGCTCGGCCGGGGCTTCTGGCTGCCAGATGAACAGGAGCCGATCGAGCTCCTCCTCGTGGCAGGTGGTATCGGTAGCGCGCCCTTTCCCTTGCTCCTTCAACAGGAAGCCTCTGCCGCGCGGCAGAGCACCCTTTTCCTCGGCGGGCGCAGTCGTCACG
>CAYSMT010000247.1:0-5150 GCA_964432135.1 uncultured Acidobacteriota bacterium | reverse complement strand
GCACCCTCGGTGACATCCCGCTGGCCACGGTCCGCGAAGGCAAGATCACAGCACTCAAGGAAGACTTCGCCCCGCGCCGATCTGACCGGGAGGTCGAGATTCGGGCCGCTTTTGATGAGCATGTGACAATTCTCTACTACTATCCGAACATGCAAGCCGACGTGATCGACGCCCTCGTCGATAAGGGCTATCGAGGCATCATCATCGCCGGGACGGGCCTCGGCCACGTCAACCGCACCGTTTATCCCGCCCTCCTGCGCGCCCGCGAGCAAGGCGTGCAACTCTACATGACCCTCCAGACCCTGTGGGGCTTCGTGCAAATGTACGTCTATGAGACGGGGCGTGAGATACTCGAACTCGGCGTTGTACCGCTCGCCAACATGCTTCCCGAGGTCGCCTATGTGAAACTCGGCTGGGCCCTCGGCCTCCATCCCGACGATCCCGAGGCCGTACGTGAAACCATGACGACGGCCATCGCCGGCGAAATGACAACGCGCGAACCCCACGACGGCTACCTCATCTATCAGGGTGGCATTCCCGAGGTGAAGGAGTTCCTCAGTAAGGTCTGGTCCTGATGACGGCTCCCGACGATCGCCACCTTCCTGCCAGCCAGCTCGAACGTCTCATCGGCAAGGCACACCTCACCTGGGACGCCGAGGATCTCGTGCGCGTCGTCTACGAAGCCGAGGTTCGGCTGATTAGTCTGATGCACGTCGGCGGCGACGGCTGGCTTAAAACCCTCGATTTCTCCCCACGCAACGAACAACACCTGCGAGACATCCTCGCCGGGGGCGAGCGAGCCGACGGGTCGAGCATCTTCCGCGGTATGGGCATCCGCACCGAGGCCTCAGACATCCTGCTGAGGCCCCGAATTCACTCGGCCTTCCTTGATCCCTTCGCTCCGCGCCCAGGTCTCGTGCTGATGTGCAGCCACGCAGGCCGCGACGGAAAACCACTGCCGGAATCTCCCGACACGATTGTGCGCCGGGCCTACGAACGGCTGCGTGCCGAGACAGGCATTGAGCTGATGGCGCTCGGCGAGGTCGAGTACTTCCTCGGCAAACGATGGCGCGAGGCCGACATGTACGGCGAGAGCGAGCGCGGCTACCATGCTGCGGCTCCTTTCGTCTTCGGTGAGAGTTTGCGTCGTGAAGCGTTGGCGATCCTCTCCGAGATCGGCGTACCCGTGAAGTACGGTCACAGCGAAGTCGGCTACATCGGCAAGTCAGAGCATGAAGAGCGCATTTGGGAACAGCACGAGATCGAGCTCAAGCTGACGCCGGCGCCTATGGCAGCGGAGTTGGTCACGGTAACCCAGTGGGTCCTACGTAACCTCGCGCACAAGTACGACATGCTCTGTTCCTTCGATCCCATCATGCGCAAGGGCCATGCCGGCAGCGGCCTGCATTTTCATTTCTCGCCGGTGCTCGAGGGCGAGAACCAAGGCGGCCGCGACGCGACGGGGCGTCTTCATGATCCGGCCCGCTGGCTGATTGGTGGACTCGTCCAGCTCGGCGATGCCCTGATGGCCTTTGGCAACCGTAACGAGGGCTCCTTCGTGCGCCTCAGTCAGGGCAAGGAGGCCCCAAGCACGGTTTGCTGGGGTGAGTCCGACCGCAAGGCACTCATCCGCCTACCGATCGTTGCCCGCGACCCGAGTGGCAAGGCGCTCGTCGCCCCAACCGTCGAGTTCCGCCTGCCGGATGGCTCGGCGCACCCACATCTGCTCATCGCCGGTGTTGCCCAGGCGCTTCTGCTCGGGCGAAAGACCGATCAGCTCGACGCACTGCTCGAACAGACGGCTTCGCGCGCTCGCGGTCCCGCCGCCGCCGAGGTGCCGAAAGACTTCTACGGCGTCGCCCGTGCGCTGCGCCGCTCGCGCGCCCTCTTCGAAGAAGGTGGTGTCTTCCCCGAGCGACTGATCGACCGCTTGATCGACGCCATGCTGCCGCAGCATCCCGAGTTCGAGTGGTAGGCGGCCCGCCGAGCGTCCCGTCACGAAATGATCGACCACGTCAGAGCGGCGGGATAAAAAAGAGCTGCGCTGTCAGCCCGTTTTGCTCATTTTCGGCATCTTCTTGCTCTCGTTGGCCAGAGTGAAGTTGACGACGACGGTGATGTAAACGGCCACGGGATCTCCATGCAAAGTCGCCGGTTTATACCGCCATTGTTTGACGGCTTTGATAGCTGCCTCGGAAAAGCCGAAACCTTCTGCCGGCTGCTTGAAAACCTTAGTTTCCCCGACAATCCCATCATTGAGAACCACCGCCTGGAGAATGACCTTGCCTTCGATTCCGGCCTTGCGACCCTTCTCAGGGAAGACGGGCTCTACTATGGAGCCGGAGATGATCTCGGGCTCGGTGACACCGCCGATACCGGGCAGCAGGGGAGTTGGGGGCGTGCCAGAGTCCCGCGTGATATCGACACGGGGACAGGCCAATGCCCCCAAAAGCAGGGCAGCGGTCACTGTGAGAGTGGAAAGCCGCTGGCGCCTACTGGGCTTTGAAAGCTCGGTCCTGTTCGAAAACATCGTTATCCTCCGAATTCTCTTAAGCAGTAAAGGAGCCGATTCGGCCATGGCCAACACCGCGACAGGCTCCTCCCTCGATCGGCGACTCTCCGCCAGGGCCAGGAGTGCCTTGAGATAGGAATGCCGCGTCGTACAGAGGAGGAGCACCTCGTCATCGCAGGCAAGCTCCCGCTCGATGCTCAATCGGAGAGTAGCGATCCAAACCATGGGATGAAAGAAGTAAACAAACTAAACCCAGCGCTGGAGAAGATGGACGTAATGGTCTCCGCGACGCAGGTGGACCAATTCGTGAATCAGTACCGTCTGCGCTTCGTCTTTGTTCCAGGGCTCGGCCGTACGCGCCGGAAGGATGAGCGTCGGTTTCACGACTCCCCAAAGAAACGGTGCAGGAAGACGACTTCCCGCGAGCAAGCGGCGCACCCGAGGAAGGCGACGCACGCCGACCCGTGCCGCGGCGAAAGACAGCTCTTCGAGAGTGGCCTCGTCTGCCGCTTCGCTCTCGCGGTGGAGGCGATAGAACCAACGACGACTCTTATGCAACAGGCCGAAGCCCAGGATGGTCATACCGGCGATCCAACCGACCGACAGCGCCGCAGCCATCCACAGCGAAACAGAGGAAGACATCGCCGCTTCGGCACCTCCCGCACCGACGGAGGGCGCCACTATCTCGACAAGTCCCGGTAAAGAAAAAATCTGCTCTCGATGCCGGCCTCCAGGAAGGCTTGGTGCGAGGGGAACCGCCAAGCGCAGCAGGATCACGAGCCAAAGCAGGTGTCCAAGTGCGGGAGAAAAGCGGCGCCGCAGCAGGCTCGACAAGATGAGAGCCAGTACGACGATGGCCAGAACTTGGAGACTCAGGGAGAGCAGGTGACCCGCGAGAGCAGCTGCTGGCGCGACGAGCCGTGCTAAGAAGGTCATGATGCGTCCCCCCGAATCTTGCTCTCGACGAGCCGACGCAAGGTTTCAAGATCCTCATCCGAGAGCTCCTCCTCTTCGGCGAGGTGAAGCAGGAGGGGCGAGAGCGTCCGATCGAGGACGACATCAAAAAAATCGTGGAGCGCTCCAGCCAGGACCTCGCCGCGCTGCACCGCCGGCGTGTAGAGACAGAGCGGGCCGAGCTTCTCGACCTTGAGAAAACCCTTGGCGGCCATCCGATCCAGCATGGTCTTGATCGTTCGATAGTCTCGTTTTTGGCGATCCAGAGAGTCCTCGTAGATCTGTCGCGCCGTGGCCTGTCCTCTCTTCCAGCAGAGGTTCATCAGGGCCCACTCCCCCCGGGACAATCGCGCACCGCGTTCTCTCTCGACCATGGCACTCCTTTTATGCTTGTAAGCATAGTACTACATTTGTAGTATGTCGTACCTCCCATGTAGTAGCAAGCCGCTGCGCATGTCTGCGACTCGCACTGATGAGCGCACCACAGAGGGCACCTCACGTTACCGGTGGCACTGCCCGAACCATTCATGAGCCACCCAGCTGCGCCCCCTCGCTTCGAGTGATCATGAGTAATACGGGACGAGGAGGCCCAACGAAAATAGCGGGACTGTTCACTGCTGTCCGAATTATTCCGCCGTGGCGACGATACAGCACGCACACCGAAGCCCTACATTCTTCGCTTCACCTGGCGACAAACGAGTCGCCACACGCAAGAGCTCCTCAACAGCGAGAAGTCGAGACGCCCATCAGAACACGCTTGCAGCGGAGCTCATCTGGACGATGTGAACACCGGTGAGATCCCCCCACACGGCGTCGCGGGCCCGCTGATCCTCCGTGCGCGTCTCGAAATCAACTCACGCCACTCCCTGCGGACATGCACGCGGCCTGTTCTCGGCAAAATGGCTCGAAACGCCGCACAGGCGACGCCAAGCGCGGGTCGGTCCGACACGCAAAGCGCTGCAAGCAGCCCCTTTGTCTGCCCACCCCCAAAGCGTCTCGAAGGACGCCACCACACCACGAGAGCACCAACAAGACCGTCCGGTCTCGTTTGCGGGACGTGGCTGCTCCTAATGCATGGTGCCACCTCGAGCTGCCTTGTATCCAGGATCCAAAGGAATACAGCAATGGCGAAGCACCACAAAGCACAAGTGATCAACACGAGCTCCCCTACAACTGCCCATGATGCGCTGTCCAGCGGCGAGCCAACGCATCTGAGGCCTTCCTCCGTCATAACTCCGACCTGCTCGCCGTGATATGGCGTCCGACGCCACAACGAAGGAGAAAGCCATGCATTCCCGATCCACGTATCGTTCCCTCCGGCTCGCGACCCTTCTTGCGATTGCGACCCTCCCGGGCTTCTGTCTGTCCGAGAACAAAGTTCCCTCTCCCGCAGAACGGCATGTCACGCTCACCCAAGAGGACCACAACCAAGAGCTCCTCCAGTCCATTGATCTGCAGCTCACGCTCGATCGAGGTCATCTCATAGCCACGGTAAGCTACGCTGAGAACAACGCCGTGCTCATCACAGCAACCGTCAATGCCACCGAAGAAGCCGTCATCTCGCGAGGGTTCGTCAATGGCGTGCCCTTCAGGCACAAGATGATGAACCTCCACGATCCGGAGCTGACGACCATCGATATCGAGGTCGGCGACGCCTTTTTCTCCCCCATCTTGAATGGACGAC
>CAYSMT010000246.1:0-5156 GCA_964432135.1 uncultured Acidobacteriota bacterium | reverse complement strand
GCAACGCTGATCCTAATCTGGACGCAACAACCCCAAGCCACTTCTTGCCCGCGCCCTAGCCCGGGCGAGCGGTGACCCCGCCGTCGACCGGAATCAACGCGCTCGTCACATAGCTTGCGGCGTCGCTGGCAAGAAAGAGCACCACCGCGGCGATCTCCTCTGGTGCCGCAAGGCGCCCCGCGGGAATGAGCTGCTCGATCTGACGCAAGCGTGATGGGTCTGTCGCCCCAAGCTCTTCGAGGCGCGGCGTACGCGTGTAGCCGGGGCAAACACCGTTGACTGTGATGCCCAGCACGGCGAGCTCTCGCGCGAGATCTGCGATGAGACCGGCGACCGCCGGTCGGAGCGCATTGCTCGCGGTGAGCTGCTCCACGGGCTCGCGAGCTGTCAGCGACAGGATGTGGATGATGCGACCGAAACGGGCCCGGCGCATGCTGGGAAGTACGGCGCGGCTCAGCCGGATTGCCGGGGTGAGAACCGCGTCAAAGGCACGCTGCCAAGCACTGTCATCGAGCGCATCGAAGCTGCCTTTTTCTGGCCCTCCGACATTCGCAACAAGGATCTCCACCGGGCCCCACCGGCGACCGAGCTCGGCAAGGACCGCCGCAGGTGTGGACGGATCCGTCAGATCGCCCGGCAGCGCCAGCACGTCCCTTCCGCTGGCTTCCTGGATCTGCTCGGCAGCCGCAGCGAGACGCTTCTCCCCACGGGCCAGAATCGCGACGCGCGCACCGGCCCGCGCGAGCGCCATGGCCGACGCCTTTCCTATCCCGGAACTCGCCGCAGTGACGAGGGCGACGCGAGACGGAATGTCAAAGCCATGGCCTGAGCACGGCATCATCAGATCATTCCGCCTGGATGCATCATGCGTAGCGCCGCCCGTAGGAGGAGCTCGAGGCCCAGCGGGAGAATCCGCTCGGCAATGCGAAACTCGGGAGAGTGATGCGGATGGATCACTCCACACGCTCCATCACGCATCCCGAGTAGGCAAAAGGCGCCGGGGCGCTCCTTGAGATAGAAGGCGAAATCCTCGCTCGCCATCGCCGGTGGGCCCGTGAGTACCTTGTCTTCGGGCAGGAACTCAGAGGCCGCCTCACGGTAGAGCGCCGCCACAACCGGATCGTTGACTGTCGGGGGATAGCCCGAGCCGAAATCGATCTCGGCATCAACGCTGTGAAGCTGGGCTATGGCCCGTGCGACCTCGCCGATGCGATGGAGCAAGAGACCCCGTACCTCGTCGGTGCCGGCGCGAAATGTGCCATGGGCCTCGGCACGCTGGGGCATCACGTTGGCTGCCTGACCAGCACTGATTCGTCCCACGGTAACGACCCCCGGCTGGACCGGGTCGATCTCCCTGGCGACGAGGGCCTGAAGCGCCGTGACAAAATGGGAGACCGCGAGCACGACGTCTCGGGAGCGATGAGGCAGCGCCCCGTGCCCCCCGGGCCCCGTGAAGGCCACCTTGAACTCGTCCGCGGAAGCCATGATGGTCATCTCGGGGATGATCGCCTCTCCGAAGGGAGCGAAGCTCCACAGATGCAAGCCAAGGACAACATCAACTCCGTACTCATCGAGGAGGCCTTCCTCAACAACGCGGCGAGCTCCACCGCCAAACTCCTCTGCGGGCTGAAAGAGCAACACGATGCGCCCCGGAAGCTGCTCCTCTCCGAGACCGCGCACGAGAGCTTCTGCAACACCAAGGCCGATGGCCATATGGCCATCGTGACCGCAGGCGTGCATCCGGCCTGCATGACGTGAACGCGGTGCGTGGGCTGCGGCCTCCTCGATCGGCAGACCATCCATGTCCGAACGCAGGAGGACCGTCGACCCCTCGCCGCCGCCGGGTAGCTCGACAACGAGCCCTGTCCCGGCAACGCCGCTACGCGCAGACAGACCGAGCGCACACAAGGCTTTGTCAAGATAACGGGCGGTCTCCCGCTCCTCGAAGGCAAGCTCGGGAATCTCGTGGAGATTCCTGTAGTGCGCTGTGAGCTGCGCCGTGAGCTTGTCACGCTGCGCCGTGAAGAACCGCTCGACCCAGGGGCTGGTCACGACGCCTCAATCAGGCAGTCAAGGGCCTCAGCGACCTGCTGCCGTCTTGCCGCGAAGGGGGCACTGTCGTGGGCGTGCTCCTCACGGCGAACGAGGTCTTCAATGGCGGCGAGAACGGCACGGAAGGACCGACCGGCCTCCTCGCTCGGGGGAGGATCGAGAGGAAGCCGTTTCCACAATAGGTCCAGAGCCTCACGGCAATGAGCGGAAGCGATATCGAGACGCGTTGCCTCTTCAAGCAGTTTGATCCATCGCTGAGCCCAGGCCTCTTCCTCTCCCTTCGCCTCAGCCCGGAAGTCTGCGAGACGGGCAAGGAGATGCCATTCCGGGTAGCCCCGCCCTTGCGCCTCGGGAGCTTCTCCTGCTGCGGGAAGGCAGCTCATGGGCCAGGAAATCTCCACTGGTCGTGGCAGCGGGGGCGGGGGCTTGGCCGTTTCATCGGCCGGAGGTCGGATCTCAAGCTGTCCTTTCAAAGCACCTCGCGCGGTCATCGGCGAAAAACGTAAGAGGAAGCGAGACTCCATGCTGAGTTGTTCGGCGCTCACCACGAGTTCGATCTTTTGGGGAGACGCGCCCACACTCCGGGCCAGGGTTCGCCCCTCCCGGTCCTCAATCCAAAGTCCGGCGAGCGAACGGCCCTGCCAGCGGGCCTCGAAATGCCACCTTCCAGCACGATCCGCGCTGATCGCGACACGAAAGGCCCCGGGCAAGCCATCCCCCGCTTCGAGGGCGTAATGCCGAGCCTGAGCCCATCCCATGCCCTGTACCGCAACGCAAACAACGATCAGGGACCATAAGAGCGCAGGCGCACGTCGACACGCTCTGCGGTGATCTTGGCCTCCTTGAGAGGCTGGCCCGCGATGACGCGCTGCTTGTTCCGGAAGAGAATGGCCCGGCCCGCCAGCCGCCGGGTCGCGCCGAAATCCACCTCGCGCTGAAACCATCGTCTCTCCGCTGCCGGGGTCTCTGGATCCCGGCTGGTATTGATCTCCCAGACGCCTTCCCAAACGCGACGAGGACGTGCGAGCTCGTCCACGGCGTAAACCTCACCCCAACGCTCGCGCGCACTCGCACGCAGGGAACGGTCCCAGGTCAGGAGGATCTCACTTCCTCCGTCGCCGTCGAGATCTACGGCCATCAGATCAGCCGAATGCGCGGGGGCATCCGTCTCCTGCGCAACGCGTCGTACCCAGAGCAGTTGACCACGCTGACCACCTTCGTCGAGACGCGCGATAGCGAGGATGACTTCAGTCGCCTGGCGTGGATCGGCCCGACCAGTCAGCGCATTGACGAGGATGAGCTGCTCACGTTGGCCATCGCCATCAAGATCGACCTGAGTGCGGGTCGCACTGAGCTGGGCCTCGACCGGGATATCTCGTGGATCGGCCGGGAGATGAACCGCTTTCCGGGCGATGGTAGTTCCGACGCCCAGCACGACGAGCACGATAACGACGAGTCTCCTCAAAGCGGCCTCCCCGCGAACGCCCTACATCGAACGCTCGCGAATCATGATAACCCGCGGCGGATGCTTAGCGCAGAGAACAAGGACGAGCCCACCCAGCAAGATTCACCGTGAGGCAACGACGGTGACGCGGATAGGCAGCTCGGCCGTTTCGTAGCCTGCGATATCAGTCGTTGCGCGAAGCGTGCCCTGGTAGACCCCAGGGGAGAGCTGCTTGGGATCGACCGTGATCCGGAACTGCTGGATCGAAGATGGGGCCCGCTCGACCCGTGCAGCCCCGACGCCGGACAGCTCTCCGCTGAGGGAGTAGTCCTTCACATGGAAGAGTTTGCGCTTCCCGTTGCGCAAACTGACCGTGCGCGTGACCGGCTCCGCACCTGCGGTAGCGCGAAGCTGGATCCGCTGGGGTTGAAACTCGAGCTGGGGCCGAACACGAAGGCGCAGCGGAAGCCTGACTTCCGGGCGCTCGGGGTGATTGGTGTGAAACTTGAGATAGCCCGCTTCGCTGCGTACTTGCTGGGTGTCTACGACCTCGACATAGAGGCGGTAGTCACCCACGGTGGCGCGCCGGTGCCCGGGAGAGTCCGCGTGCTCCGCATCAACCTTTTCGATCTGGACCTGCACACCATCGCGAGTGGAGGAAATCTGGTCAACCAACAGCACTTCCCCGTCGGGACGGTGAATCACCAGCTCGGTCTTGACCTTCTCGCCGGCGAAGCCCGAGAGGGTCACCATCTGTCCCGGGTAGACCTCGACCGGCGCCTCAGCGAGAAAGGCAACTTGGAGATTGAAGCGGGCGTGTGCTGGGTCGTTGGTCTCGACGCGAGCGGATTTGGTTCGTCGACCCTGGATACCCTTGGTCTTGACTTTGAGAACGATCTTTCCCGTCCCACCGGGCGGGATGGCCGCGTCATACTCGGCCACAGAGCAACCTCACCCAGGCTTGACCCTGTTGATCCGTAGCTCAGCATCTCCACGGTTATGCAACACGAAGGTACCGATGGCGGCGACACCCTGGCGCACCTTGCCCAAATCGATGCTCTGGCTCTCGATCTCGAGCAGAGGCCGCCCAGCGACTGGTGCGGTGACCACGTGTTCTTGGCCTTTGAGCAGGGAGCTTCCGTCTCCCTCGGCGTCGGGCAGCTGGGCCTGCGTCACAGGCACAAGGATCAGGCTTGCGACGACGAGAAAAAACGGACGCTTCATGAACGACTTCCTCCTGCATCCCTATGGGATTGTAGCGCGCGACGCCGCTTCAAGCACCAAGTGCCGGCAAGGCCCCCAAGCCAGGGCCCATCGGCTCTGCAGGTCAGGCCATGAACTTCGCAAGGCCGCCCGAGCTGATGATGACCCACAACCCGGAGGCTGGAACGAGAGGGCCCGTATCGCGGACCGTTAGCGCAGCAGAGTCGGATCCACCATGACCTGGATGAAGCGATCGAGCAACGCCTCGTCAAAGTGGCCTGCCATCTCCCGTTTCATGCGCCAAAGAGCCTGAAACCCCGAGAGTGCTGGGCGATGAGGGTAGCTCGTCGTCAGGGAATCGAAGCTGTCCGTGATGGCCACGATACGCGCCTCGAGGGAGATCTGAGCCTTGACCAAACCGCGTGGATAGCCGGAACCGTCACAACGCTCATGGTGA
>CAYSMT010000245.1:0-5157 GCA_964432135.1 uncultured Acidobacteriota bacterium | reverse complement strand
CACACCAAGGCGTAGACCCCCGCCCCACCAAGAGCCGTGACGACAGCCACCACGGCACCACACAGCGCCGAGGAGATCTCGGCAGCAGCGAGGCGCCGAAAGTCCATCCGGCGTGTCAGATGCATCGAAGCTACGGACCCGAGCGCGGCGATCGGAAACACGAGCGCAGCCCAACGAAGCAACGGTGCGAGGAAAGGCATCTCGAAAAGCGCCGCCATCATGGCGCTGAGCGCGACGGTCGCACCCGCGAGCAGAAAGCCCACGAAGACGCTCGCCCAGAAGGCGCTGTCGAGGTGGTCCGGGTCGAGATGCGAGCGCTGGACGATAGCGCTCGTCAACCCCATGTCGGCCCAGAGCTGCGCGAAGCTGAGAAAGACAGCCGCCATCGCCATCAGGCCGAAGTCATCCGGCGCGAGAAGCCGCGCCAGGAGCGTGAGCGCCAGCAAACGGAGCAAGGCCGTGATGACCTTCGACGCCCCAACCCAGGCCGCCCCACGGGCGGAACGAAGCTGTAGCTGACTTGGTCCGGCCACCAGCCCTCCACCGCGAGGCACGCCCGCATCACGTAGACCGGGCTCTGGCCGAATCTAGTCGTCTGCGGAAGGCATTTCAACACCGCCCGATCAAGGCCGCTTGCGTTCCGCACTGTTCGACACAAGCCGCGCTGCGCTTGACGCGAGACGACGCCCGCGACATTGTCGACGTGACGAAAGCGTCTCGGAGGAACCGTTCCGTTGCGCCGAGAGCAGAGGGCTCGATGACGATTTCAATAGACAGCTCTCACCTCTCCGTCCTCATTCCCAGTCACGGCGGAGCCAGGAGGTTGCCTCGCACTCTCGCGGCACTTGCCTGCGGGGAGCAACCTCCCGCAGGAACTGTCGAAGTGCTCGTCACGGACGATGGCTCACAAGAGGTGATCGACCCCATGATCGGGGAAGGGCTGCCCTTCCCCGTCAAAGTGTTGCGCAGCGAGGAGAAGCAAGGACGGGCGAGCGCCTGCAACCGCGCCCTCGCCGCGGCGCGGGGTCGAGTCGTGCTCGTGCTCGACGACGACATGAGCGCGAATGAGGGACTGCTCGTGGGACATCTCACAGCACACTCCACGCACTCCAGACCTCACGCCATCATCGGGAGAATCGACACCGATCCCTGCTTCTTCCACGGACGCTTCGGACGCTTCCTCTCCGAGGAGGAAGAGCAACGGAGACGTCGCGCGCTCGACGCGCGTGAAAACATCCCCTTTACGCACTGCCTGACGGGACACTTTTCGATGCCACGCAAGTCCCTTGTCGCCCTCGGCGGATACAACGAGGCCTTCTCGCGCTATGGCTTCGAAGACATCGAGCTCGCCTGGCGCATCGAGCGAGCCGGCATTCCGCTAAACTTCCACAACGAGCTGCGCACAAAGCACCGCAGCGATCACGCCTCCTTCGCCACGCACTGCCAGCGGCACATCGAATCCGGAGAAATGGCCGTCGTCTTTGCCCGCATGGCGCAGGACCCCCGTGTCGATGCCTTCCTGCGCATCGGGGGTATGCGTGTCCTGCACGAACGAGGGGCGTTTCGCAAGACGATGGCCATCTCCCACGGCCTCGTGCGACAGACGCCTCCACCGCTCGTCGCACCGCTGCTGGCCATGGCACGCTTGAAGATCGCCCTATTCGAGTATCTCCTACCCAACGCGTTGCTTCACGCGCTCTATCATCTCGTGCGTGACATGCATTACGCTGCCGGCATCGCCCGCGCACAGCATTCCCTTCCCGACAACCCATGAAGCTCAGCGTTGTCATCCCCTCCCTCAACGGCGGGGCGATCCTCGCTGAGCACCTCCCGGAGGTATGTCGTCAGGCCGCCGCGATCGAGGGCGGGGCAGAGGTGCTTGTCGTCGATGATGCCAGCGATGCCCGCGCAGACAACAGCCGCGAGGTCGTGCTAGCGCAACCCGGGGCGCGCTGGCTCGCACTCGAAACCCGGCGCGGCTTCGCAGGCAGCTCGAACCATGGAGCGGCGGAAAGCCACGGGGAGCTGCTGCTGTTGCTCAACAACGACATGCACCCCGAACCCGGCGCGCTTGAGGCGTTGCTTCGCGAGTTCGCGCGTTGCGACGGGCTCTTTGCGTTGAGCCCGGTGATCGTCAACGTAGAGGAGGGCTTTCCCGAAAGCACGAATCGCGCCTACTTTCGACGCGGTGTATTTGAGCTTACCTTTCCGGGACGCCAGGGTATTCCCGCTCCAGCACGGGGCGAGCGGCGTCCGCTAGCCTACGCCTGCGGAGGAGCCATGCTCTGCCGGCGAGAACTCTTCCTCGATCTTGGGGGTTTCCCAGAGCTGCACGCGCCCTTTTATTGGGAGGACGCCGACCTCGGCTGGCGAGCCCAGCGTCGAGGCCTCGAGATCTTCGAAACCGGCAACGCCCGCGTGCGACACGACCACTCGCGAACTATCGGGGCGTTCTATAACCGAAAGCAGGTGCGCCGGATCTACGAGCGTAACCGCCTGCTTTTCACATGGGTCCATCTCGTCGGCGTGCGCGCCACGATCGAACACCTGCTGTGGTTATTTCCCCGCTGGCTCTGGGCGGTGCTACGCGGTCACCCGGCAGCAGCGGCGCTGCCGAAGGCCCTCGTACGCCTCGCCGAAGTGCGGCGTGCCCGCCAGAGTCTGAGCGCCACGATGGCCCGCGCACATGTGCTGCTGAACACGGCCCGCGAAGGCATGCCGCGCGGCGATCAACCGGCAAGATTTCGCAAAAGTTGAAAAGTCATCTCAGCGCAGCGACGCCAAGTGAATCGCCGGGCTCGACAAAGGCCCGCAGCGGCGAGATCCCGGCGAGCTGAGGCATCGCCCAGCAGGCTCCCCAGCGCCGCCTCCACCGCGCTGACGGACTTACTCTCAACCCAGACGGCCGCATCCCCGAGGACCTCAGGCAGGCTCGCGCGGCGCAGGGCGAGCACGGGAGTACCGCAAGCTAACGCCTCGAGCGCCGGAATACCGAATCCCTCGTACTCGGAGAGGTAGCCCAACACATCGGCCTCGGCCAGCAGCCCCGCCAGCAACTCCTCCGGCACCCAAGGCCGGCGCAGCACGCGCCCTTCACAGCCGAGATCCCGACACAAGCGTGCGAGATCCGGCGCCGGTCGAAGCTCGGGTCCGGCGATGACAAGGCGCAGATCCGGGAAGCTCCCCCCGAGCCGAGCGAAAGCCCGCACGAACAGATCGACGTTGCGCCGGGTGTGCACAGCACCAAGATGCAGAAGATAGGGCCCGTCCCAGCCGAGCCAGTCTCTTGCGCCGCGACGAGTCTTTGCCGAAGGCTCTTCCAACCAGCCGGGCGCAAGACCCAGCGGCGTGACCTCGATGCGGCGGGAAGGAACGCCGAGCCAGCGCGTGATCTCGCCGGCCGAAAAACGGCTCGGCGTGAGCACCTTGCGCGCGGCGAAAGCGGAGGGCGTCGCCAAACGGAAAGCGAGGCGCGCGCGCGCACGAAACCACTCTGGGTGAGCCACGAAGGACACGTCGTGGATTGTCACAACGGCTGGTACTCTCGAGGCGAGCGGGATGGTGTAGAACGGACAGAAGAGTAGGTCGAAACCTCGGCCATGCAGCGCAGGTGCGAGTCGGAGCTGCCGCCAAGCCGGATCGCCGCCCGGAAACGGCCAACGAAACACACGGACCACCGTCGCCACGGGTGCCACACCGGCGAGCTCACGATCGACCAGCAGCTCGAGCAGGTCGTCTGGCCTACGAAGAGCCGGCCACTGGCTGAGCAGTCCCCGGAGATAACGCGCAACCCCCGTCTCCGGCGGGGCAAGGACTCTGCCGTCGACGCCAAGCCTCATGCGCGTCCCAGCTCGCGGTAGATCGCGAGCAGCTCCTTAGCGACCGCGGCGCGACCATAAGGCTCCGCTGAGCGACGCAACGCGGCGCTCACCTCACGGCCTTGCTCGAGCGCCGCGCTCATCGCCTCGGCGAGTGCCGCCGGGGTCGCGGCACCGGCCCGACAGACCTCGTCTCCGCCAATCTCTCGCGTGGCGTGTGCGGGTCCGATGACGAGGGGCACGCCGGCCGCAAGAGCCTCGACAGCCGGAATCCCGAAACCCTCCTCTCGCGAGGAAACGACAACGGCACGCGCCCCAGCGACGGCCGCTTCATGGGCCGGGCTCGATAGCTGACCTGCGAAGACGACCCTTTCGATGACACCCAGCTCCCGCGCGACGCGCTGGGCATCGATCCGTGCAACGCAGTCCCCGCCCGTCAGCACGAGCAGCAACTCCCGTTGTGTTTTAACGAGACGCGCAAAAGCAGGCAGCAGGAGATCCTCGACCCCTTTGAGCGGATCAAATCCACCGAGATGAAGCAGATAGGGTTCGTCGATTCCTCGCAACCCCCGCCATGCGCTGTTGTGAAAGGCGTTCAAATCCACGGGGGGTGGCACGACACGAATCCGCTCCCTGGGGGTCCCAAGGCGCTCGACAATGAGCTTCGCGGTGAAGTCACTCACAGCAACGACCCGAGGCGCCCTCGCGCTCAGTGCGAGCGAACGCTGGAAAACTTCCCGCTGCCGAAGCGAAAAAAGTTTGGGATGACACAACGGAATGAGATCGTGAATCGTCGCCACCCAGGGAAAACCTCGCGGCACCCTCGGGGGAGCCAGGAAGGTGGCGTGCCAGAACTCGGCAGCACTAGCACGGATCCAACTCGGGCCAAGCACGCGGCCCCACAGCAGCGCCGGCCCCCTTGGCGCACGCACCTCAAGCAAGGCGCTGCGCAGATGCCGAGGCGGATCGTGGAGCGCTCCTTCACGTGGGTCGTAGAGCAGGTCGACGAGGTGCTCGCCGGGCTGCTCGAGCAAACCGTGCGTCAACTCACGCACATAACGCCCGACACCGCGCCGCCCTGTGGTCCCCTGAAGCGGCCGACCGTCGAGCAGTATCCGCATCTTCAGAAGAGCCTAAGAACAACGAGCAGGTACTCGAAGTCCCCCTCCACCTCTTTGAGATCGCTCTTGAGTGCGTAACCGAGATCGAAGCGCACCAGAGTGCGCCACGGGCCAACAAAATTGGCCGCCAACCCAAAACCAGTGTGCGAGCTCATGCCGTCGGCGATACGCGTGTCGTGGACTTCGGCGTGATCGAGCGTAGCGTCAAAACGTACGAT
>CAYSMT010000244.1:0-5173 GCA_964432135.1 uncultured Acidobacteriota bacterium | reverse complement strand
CTATCCCGGAAAAGTACTTTCTCCCAGAGGAGATGGTCGAGTCGGATGCCCCAGAGATCCACGCCCTGGCCATCGAGTTGACAAAGGGCGCGGCAGATTCTTGGGAGGCAGCCAAGCGCCTCTCGCAATGGGTTTCCGATGAGATCGCCTACAGCATTCCAGGGGGTTCGGCACAGCACACCTGCGAAACCCGCAAGGGCGAATGTGCTTCACACTCAAGGCTACTGACGGCTCTGTGTCGCACCGTCGGCATTCCTGCACGCATTGTCTCTGGCGGAGTCTATAACCCGCTCCAGGGTGGCAGCTTTGGGCAACACGCCTGGGTCGAGCTCTGGATGGGGCCCGCCGGCTGGGTTCCTGTCGATCCAACGATGCATGAAATCGACTATGCCGATGCGGGGCACTTGCGTCTCGGCGAGCGTGCGAGTTTCAATCCGACGAAGATCCGCGTACTCGATTACAAGGCGGGCAAGCGTTCGATGGGTTCCGAACCCGTGGCGTTGATGGCCGTGCAGAGAGTGCCCTTTGAAGTCGATGTGCCCTACCGTTTTGTCTATCGCGTCAATGGCCAACGACTCGGTAGCGAGACCTTGACGCTTAGCGCGCGTGCCGATGATGGAAGCGTGACTGGCCATAGCGTGCTCGATCTTGGTGTGCTCAAGGGGACGGTTGACTGGGCGATCAACGGCAAGGGCTTCCCGACGGCATTTCGGTCAGAGGGTGTCGTGCGTGATGTCGAGATCTCGGTCGCGTGTGTTTTTGAGGAGGGCAAGGTTCGGGAGACGGTCTTGAAAGGTGAGCAGAAGATCGAGCGGGAGGTCGAGCTGCCTGAAGGTGCGCGGTTGATCGATAACAACAACCTTGGCTTGATGAACCTGTTGCTCGCGAGCATGCCCCAGGAGGAGGGCGCCGTACGCAGTGTGCAGGTTTTTCACCCCTCGTCTACTCAGCTATTGGCAGCCGAGATCACGGCTCTCGGCAAGGAGACGATCGAGCTTGGAGGTCAGCAGATCGAAGCGCGACACTATGAGATGGTCCTCGCGGGTACGCCTATCAGTTTCTGGCTCGATGAGCACGGTCTATTACTGCGTAACAGCCAGCAGAACGGCGCCGTTGTCATCGATCTCGAGCGCGAGTAGGTTGCTTGCGCGGCAGGTCCGCTCTCGCGCATCTCGGCTTTGGTCGGTGTGCGCGGGAGCTGGCTTTTTCCCTCAGCCTGAGGATGAACCCTCTGCTCTGGGCCCCGTTTGGTCACATCTAACGACTCGGGTCGCCCCGAGAAGCATCTTTTTGAAGAACTCGCCACAAGGCGTTTCAGCGATGACTTCAAGCCTCCCCCAAGGGATGTCCGCGATGACGCAAAAACGCAGAAGTGTCTATGACAGCGACCGAGTGCGCAGCTCGGGGCGAGCGAACGATATCGGGAATATGAGCTAGACTCCCTCGGCCTCCTGGGGACGGATGGCGGAGGGAGCAGGGCATGGCACGTACGGCGTTTCCACGAGTCTTCTGGGTTGGAAACCTGATCGAGGTTCTCGAGAGGTTCTCCTACTACGGCCTATATATGGGTTTTGGGATCTACGTCACGACGAGTGCGGTCGAAGGGGGGCTCGGCTGGAGCAAAGACTCTCTTGGCATCGTCCAGACGGGTTTCCTCTTTCTCTCATACGGCATTCCGCTGATTTCAGGTGTGCTGGCGGACCGGCATGGCTTCAAACGCTGGCTTTTGATTTCTTACTTGATTTATCTGCCCGGTTTTGTGCTCTTGGTTTTCGCGCGCAGCCACTTTGCGGTCATTGCCGTCATGGCGCTCATCGCGACGGCGGCTGGGGTCTTCAAACCGCTGATCGCCGGTACCGTGCGGCTCTCGAGTGATGAGACGAACCGCACTCTAGGTTTTGGAATTTTCTACCTGATGGTTAACGTCGGTGCTTTTCTCGGTCCGATGGTCGCCGGATCGCTGCGCACGATCCACTGGAACTATGCGTTTCTCGCGGCGGCAGCAGGCGTCGCGGCGATGTTCGTCGTAACGACCCTGTTCTATAGCAATCCAATTGAGCCCGACAAAGATCCGGCGCATCGTCCTAAGCTCTTGGCGCACCTGCTCGAAGTCGTTCCTTATGCATTGCAGCCCAAGATCCTCGTGTTCATCGTGATCTTCGGGCTATTTATCGAGATTCCGTTCTGGTCTTTTTTCAACATTGTGACTCTCTTCGTCGATACTCATGTCCACACGGACCTGCTTTACAATGCCTTCGTCGGAGTTCTTGGCACGAGGATTGTCGACGTCGTCAGCTTCACCGACGCCGACGGTGTTCGCCGCATTGCGGGTGAAACGATCGGCCACACAGCTCTCTACATCATCATCTTCCAGATGCTCGTTACACGTTCGACCGAGCAACTGCGAAGCATCCCTACTGTCGCAATCGGTATTCTCTTGATGTGTCTCGGCTGTGTCGGTCTGTTTTTCTCGACGGGCGCGCTGCCTTGGCTGATGTTCGTCGGGATCTTTCTCTTCGCAATCGGCGAGATGTCTTGCATGCCACGTTTCGAGCAGTATCTGATCTCGATGCTTCCACCGGAGAAGACGGGCCTTGGTGGCGGCTTGCTACGCATCCCGGTCGTCATCGGTGCCTTATCCGGAATGACACTCACGCCGGCCTACGGCCGATTCGAGTCTGAGCAGATGCCGGAAATGATTTGGCTGGTGATGGCGGGATTGCTCGTCCTTGGGTTCCTGCTGATGCTTGTCTACGACCGGGTCTGGCGTGATGCGTAACGTCGCAATGGCAGGAAATCAGCACCGACTCCCGACAGCACATTTACGCCGTAGCTTTACATGGGAGTCTTGGACTGCTGATCTTGCGTTCACGCATCTCCTGTCCGCGCTAAGAAGATGACACTACCTGTGTGCCCTTCGGCGGAAGAGCCGTGGTAGACGAGGTGGAGACAGGAAAGTGCGACGGAAAGCAAAGGGTATCAGAGCGAAAAGCACCAGGATTTGGATGACGTAGATGGTTAGTTCCTTTGGATTTGAATCAACGACCAACTCGCCTCCTGGAACGATATGAACAAATGAATAAGTTGGCGCCAGGAGCCTCAGTGCCCAAAGCACAGGAGATAAGGCCAGCGACAGCGTTTGTAGCCCTGCGACTGAAATGGTGATGAAGAGCATATATGCGAGCAGGCCCAAGATGTTGCCCCATCCAGGTAGGATCGTAGACAGTAGCCCGGCCAGGAGCAGGACGCCAACGCACTGAAAAGGAATCCAGAACAGAACGGTTAGCGTTCCTTCTCCGGGCATTCCGAAGCCGGCGAAGGTCAGCCTGTGAAGCGATCCTAGCAACATACATCCTACGAGAAAAACGGTGATGCGATATAAGATCACTCCCATGGCCAGTGCCTCCGGCCGCAGCCCCATCGTGCAGAGAGTCTGTGCCCGACCTGTTCGGCGTTCTTTGTCAAAGACATCTCCAGCGGCAAAGGGAAGGGCGAGTGCGAGAACGATTTTCTCATAGCCTTTGGCAAAGCCGTACAGGTTGGATGTTTGTGCAAACAGCACAAGAAAAACGGCGAGGAGGGCATGAAAAAGCAGGATCGTACGCCAGCGGCGCTCTTCTCCGGCGAGTAGAAAAGCCATCGCAGTCTGCTTAAGCATGGGATTCTTCCTCGGTGACGACTTCGCGAAAAATCTCTTCCAAGTCATCTGCAAGCGGTTTCAGGCTCTCAATGATTCCGCCAGTTTCGAGAATTTGTCTGAGCAGAGCGGAACAACTTTCACCTCGACCACGGATGACAACGCGCAACCGGCCGCTTTCATCACGCCGGTATGCCTGCACGGCCGGATCCTCCAGGGCCCTCCCGAGCTCATGCTCCCCGACCCCTACGACGACGAGCTGGGTTTGTTCGTCGCTTGCGTTCGACGTCTTACGGTCGATCTGGCGCACGATTCGCCCCTCGCGCATGAAGACAACACAGTCGGCCACTCGTTCCACCTCACTGAGCAGATGCGAGGCGATTAGGACGGTTTTTCCTGCACCGCGGGCCTGCAGGACCGCCGATCGAAAGGACACCAGTGCCATGGGGTCGAGTGCTTCTGCCGGTTCGTCGAGAAGTAGGTAGGGACCTGCGCCGAGCTGTGCTAGAGCCAAGCCGATGCGTCTCGACTGACCTCGGGAGAGTTGGTCGAAACGGCGGTCCGCGACCTCGAGCAGATCGGGATCAAGGTGCGCCTCTGGTACGGGGGAGGCGGCCGATCGCAGGGTTGCCGCGAGTTGAAGCCATCGCCGGGCAGAGAGCCGGGAGGTCGGCGGAAAAGCCTGGGAGAGCACGCCGACCTCCCGGTGCATGATGGCTTTCTGATGCGGGTGACCGCAGAAAACAATCGTTCCTTGTGTAGGTCGGAGGACACCGCTGAGGAGATGTAGCAATGTGGACTTGCCTGAGCCATTGGGACCCAGCAATGCGGTGATGCGGCCCGTCGGAATCTCAAGCTCTGGAATATCTAACTGAAAACCATCCCCTCGATACTTGAAGGTCAATCCTGATAGCCGAATCACAATTCGGCCCCCATGGGTCCTACACAGAGAGTGATGCTGGCCGATGGCCACCACGTTCCCGGTATCGCCGCATTGGCAGGTGGCACATTCGATACGGAAGCGCCGGAATTCACATCGTTTGTTTCGATAAATACCGGGTTGTTGATGATCATGGTCCAACTCCCAAGCGGCGCAAGCGCTAACGTCAATCCATCCCTCGCGCATTCTGCCAGAGGCAAGCTTGCGCAATCAAGGACGGTAGTACTGGGTGTGAAGGGCGAGCCGTTTGGCTTGCTGCAGCTAGAAGTGCCAAGAGATTGGCGGAGTAACAACTACGACACGTATCTACCGAGAAGCTCCCGGATCGGCTTTACGATCACCTTGGCAAAACAGAGTTCTGATCCGACGGTGTAGCAAGCAAGACCGGCCCAGCTAGCTTTGGCGCCAACATTAGGGCATGCGTGACAACCAGTATTCCAGCAGCCTCCGCAGGATGCGCATTCGTCTTTTAGGCAGGCGACGTAGTCATCGATCCAGCCGAGCGTGTGATCGACACCTCCCGCCGCACCGACGCCTACGGTTAACAAGATGGCGCGTTCAGCACTGTCCAGTTGGGGGTCAGAGAAGAGAGTTGC
>CAYSMT010000243.1:0-5176 GCA_964432135.1 uncultured Acidobacteriota bacterium | reverse complement strand
AACATGTTCTATTTGTACTCTCTCTCCGTTGAGTGCAAAGGTGCCATCTATTGACATCGAAGTGCTAAGATCCTGAATCGTAAACTGGGGAGGTTGCGTGAAGGGGTTTCAGGGACATCAATCCTCTCGGCAGGGAGATGGGCACAGGGGAAGCCTTATGTGTTGTCGGCGGCTGATCATCCTTGTCGTTTGGGTGTTGTTTGCGGGCTCGATTCTCGCCGGTGGCCTTGACGTCGCTCGCAAGCGCCTTGTGTGCAAGACGCTTCACAACGGCCTGCAGGTGACTGTGCTACCCATGCCGGAGAGCCCTGTGGTTGCGACTCAAATCTGGGTGCATGTGGGCTCCGCCAACGAGGACGAGCATTCTCGGGGTTTCGCCCATCTCTTCGAGCACCTGATGTTTGGTGGTACGGCGCATCATGATAAGCGAGACTACTGGGAGTTGCACGAGCGTCACGGTGGCGACAACAACGCCTACACCGCTTTTGACGAGACGGTTTATGTTTCAGAGATTCTACCGGAGGGTCACCGGTCATTACTCGCGATGGAGGCGGATCGTTTGGGCCAACTCACGCTCAACGAGGACAACCTGACCAACGAGAAGAGGATTGTCACCGAGGAGCTGCGCCTGCGGACGGAGAACGATCCCTTCTCCCGCGTGTTGCATCGGGCGTTCAAGGCGGTTCTTGGTGCGCACCCCTACGGTCCGATGCCGATCGGGACCAAGGAGGACATCGCTCGGGCTGAGCTCGAGCAGTGTCGCCGCTTCTACAAACATTACTACTCACCTTCCAACGCCCATCTCGTCATCGTGGGACCGGTGGATCCGGCGCAGACTCTGGACCAAGTTGAAGAGGCCTTCGGCCCTCTGCCTGCGGGACAGGGTTCCCCGCCGGATGTCCCCGCTCTGATGGAGTGGAGCTTTCCCAAGCAGACCATCGTTCTCGATGAAGACCTCCCCCAGCCGAGATCGCCATTTTTGCCTGGCCTCTTCCTGCGCCGTCTGCTCCCGATTCAGCTGCGATCGAGGTGATGCAGGCCATGCTCGGTGGCGGAGAGCTGGATCCTTTCGAGGAGATCCTCGTCCGCCGGAGGCGCAAGGCGGTCTATGCTGAGAGTTCGCCTTTCGCCTTTCGCCGGGGCCGCGCTCTACTTTTTGAGGGAGCCTTTCTGCCCCATTACCGGCGCAAAACTGCGTTCCGGCGGATGGAAGAGGCGGTCGCCGAACTGGGGCGATTCGAGTGGCTAACAGAGGACCGACTCGCCAGTACGAAGCGCCGGCTCCTGCTTGCTGAGATGCGCAGCAGCTACTCCGCCTCTGCCTTGGCCGCTGCGCTCGGTCGGGCGCGCTGGTGGCTTGGAGACGAGAGAGAAGCTTTTGACAATGTAACCCGCCTCGAGGGTGTCACGCTCGCCCAAGTCAAGGCCGTCTTCAAAAAACATATCGTCTCCACCCAGCCTGTGAAGCTCTACATCACGCCGCGTCACGTTCCGCTCTATGTCCGCCTCTTTGGATGGCTCTACCCTCTCCTCTATCGGTGATGCCATGAGAACGACTCTGCTGATTGCCTCGCTTAGCCTCGCCGCACTTCTGTCTCCTTTGGTGATGGCCCAGAAAGGCGCCACTCCACAGCCCGAGTATTGGAAGCTGGACGCAGAAAGCTCGGTCATCCTGGTGGAGGACGCGCGCGTCCCCGTGGTGACGTTACGCCTGCGCTTTCCCGTGGGGCGTTGGTCTTCGTGGGCCAGGGAGCATCATGCCGGTGAGGCTTTTCGCATCCAACTCTACGACCCGGAAGGGGTGCTCCGACGGCGAGCAGATGCGCTTGGGGTAAGGCCCTGGTTCTTCGTTTTAAAACACGCGATGGGTTTCACTATCACCTTTCTGAAGGACGACACGGCGGAGGTGATGGACCTTGTGAGAGATATTTTCTCCAACCGTAGCTTCGACAGACGGGAGTTGCGACGCTGGCAAAAAGGCGTGGCTCTAGGCTGGAGAGAGCAAGAGAACACGCCAAACTTTCGGCTCGAGAAGGCGATTTCAGGAGCTTTGTTTCGCCCAGGAGATCCTCGACTGTGGGACTACGAACGACCCGCGCGCGGCTCGACCGATATCAAGGCGCTGGTAGCGGCGCGAGACACGGTGCTGCGCCTGCCGGGCCGACAGATTGGCCTCGCCGGTTGCATCAATCGAGCCGGTGCCGAGAGACTTATCGAGGGGCTCCTGCCGCCTCTGCTGGCTCAGCCTCCCCAGGGACTCGCCCCCGAGTTCATGCCACCTCTTCAGTCCGGAGACCGGCCGTCGGAAACGACTGTCTCCATGCGTCGACTGACCCAGGTCTACATGAAGCTCAGTCGTTTGAGCCTGGATTACTCAGACCCGGACTACCCAGCATTTTTGGTGGCGGACCATGTGTTGGGCGGCAACTTCTACTCCCGCCTCTCCGTCGCTTTGCGTCACAAAAAGGGCGATACCTACGGCGCCGGGACGATGCGTCAGGGCGGCATCGACGTGGACGCCTATGGTTTGTTCAGCTTCACTCGCACCGCCAACGCGGATGCCGCGGAAGATACGCTGCGTGGCGTACTCCAGGCCTTTCACGATGCGGGCATCACGCGCGAGGAACGCGAGGTCGCGAGCAGCTACCTGCTCGGCCGGTGTTGGAAGCTGCGGGAGAGTCCCGAGTCCGTCCTGGCAGAAGCGATGTGGGAGCAGCGTTTCGCGTTACCGCGAGGGTTTCGGGACACGCTTGCGGAGCAGGCTGCTGCGTGCTCGCTCGAAAAGATCAACACCTTCATTCGGCGTTTCTACGAGCCCAAGAACTTCTTCATGGTGAGTGTTCGCCCACGCTGATGCGCTGCGCTCCGGGGGATGGTTGTACTTTACCAGGTAAGCCCGGAGGTCGGAGCGGGGCATGGCCTCAGGAGGACATCCGCCGGCACGCGCGTGAAATGCGCATCATGCTCTTTTGGGCGGATGTCCCCCTGATTCGTCAGTTCCTATGACAGCTCAGAGCTTGACGCCAAGCTTCGCCAGTGTTTCCAGCGTGATCTGCCCCGCCGCCAGATGGTTTTTGCGCTGGAAGGCGTTCAGGGCGGACATCGTGTCACGGCCGATGACGCCGTCGATCTCGCCTGGATTCTCACCGGCGGCGCGGAGAGCGCGCTGGATTTTCATAATCGTGACCTTATCGGCGTTGACCTCGCACAGAACGCCTTTCCAGGCCATGTAGCCGTCCGTGATCTTGGTCGTGTGCGTCACGGTGCGACTTTCCGAGGGGACCGCGATCTTGGTCGTTTGCGGAGCTTTGACGACCTTACGTACGCGGACCGTTTCGTACTCGGCGGGGATGGTGATCTCGCGAGTCGTCGCTGGCGTCGCAAGGACGCGCCGGCGGACGGTCTTGTACTCGGCCGGAATTTTGATCTCGCGGGTCGTCGCTGGGCTCTTGAGGACGCGCTTAGTGACCGTTCTGTAGGTTGCGGGGATCTCCACGAGACACATGATTTCGCCCGTTGCTCCATCTACCTTCTGCAGCGGTGTCTTACCTTTCTTCCAGACCGTGTGCGCTGGCTGGTCGAGGACCTGCTCGGTTACGGTTTCCCAGGCCTCCGGTACTTTCTCGAGACGCGTACTGGCCTCCTTGGTCATCACGCGTTCTTCGATCCATTTGTAGGTCGCGGGTACAAGCTCGAGGCGCGTGCTGGCCTCCTTGGTCATCACGCGTTCCTCGACCCAGCCATAGGTCGCCGGAATGATTTCGATCCGCTCGGAGGCGGGCTTGACCACCACGCGCTCCGTATCGGTGCGATAGGTCGCCGGTACAAAGACACGAGCGTAGCATTCACCCGGCTTCGCGTTCGGCGGGAACAACTCGTCAGATGCGCCTGTGCTGATCGACTTGTTCGTGTCGGCGGTCTGGGCCATGGCTGGCAGGAACAATAGGGTTGCTGCAAGCAGGGCAGCAGCGATCTTGGTATTGGTGAGCCTCATCTCTCTTCTCCTCCCTCGTGTGTGGGTAGACGCGTTTACGCGTTTGATTGACAGCAATACCGCGCGCAGCAAGGGACCGCGAGGGGAGCAGGAAGTCACATTTCGTTGCCGGAGAGCACGGTCTGTCTCGGTGCGCGCTGGCATCTTGGCTCCTCCAGGGGACGCACCGTCCCCATTCGGCGACGTTGATGCTCCTAGGGCCGGCCCGGGATTCGTGCCGGGCTGCTACTTTAAATAATTGCTAATAGAGCGTTTACATTGACCGGTCGAGACTGGCACGTTCGCTGCAGAGGAGAGAGTCGGCAGGTGGACGGGTGCCAGGAGACACTAAGATGCGACAACGCATGATGGTTCTGCTGCTCGTGTTTATTTGCCTGCCGATCTTTGCTCTGGCCCTTGGGCCCGTGGCGTCCACCAGCGAGCGTTCCGCGCCCGCGACCTTCCGAGTAGAAACCGGAGGAACCACGGTGCTGGTGGACGCCTACCTCGCCTCACTCCGCGAGGGTGAGAGCTACCTGCCGCTGCACGTCGCCATTGGTGTCGGGGGACGCGGCGCGAGGCTCCTGCTGACGCGCGAGTCCTTTAGCATCGTCGACGCGCAGGGTGCGGTCTATCCGTTGGCGACCTATGAGGAGATCGCCCAGGACTACCGCAAGGCGAGCTTCGATCGCAAGCTACTCGAGCTGCACCCCATGGCTGTTGGCAATGTCTTCTCGACGAGCAGCGTCATATCCTCGTTCTTCTTCCCTGCGCTTGCCGACCGAGCCCTGAGGGTGGATCGCGTCGATCTCGGCCGTTTCACTTGGTTTCACGATCTGCTCTACTTTCCGCGCCCACTCATCGTTCCTGGCTCCATCTTGACGCTGCGCATCGAGGGTGCAGGGGAGGATCGTGCCCTCGAGGTTAAGTTTTGCGTGCCGGAATAGGTTGCCGGCCATCCGTTTGATCCCTGTGTAATTCAGAAGCTATGACATGGCGCTGGCGCGCGGGAGATCATCCCATGAATTTGTAGCCAACCCGGTGTACGGTGATGATGAAATGCGGTTTCGAAGGTTCATCCTCGATCTTTTTGCGTATCTTCGCGATATGCATGTCGACCGTTCGCGTCATCGATTGTTTGCCGTAGCCCCAGACGGCTTCGAGCAACTCCTCGCGAGAGACAACCTCTCCTCTGTGCTGGCC
>CAYSMT010000242.1:0-5177 GCA_964432135.1 uncultured Acidobacteriota bacterium | reverse complement strand
GCATCCACTCCAGATGTCTGATTCCGAAGCACTTCCAGCACCACGGCAACCTTTCTCTTCGCTGTCCATCTCTGAATTTCAGGCTCTGACTTTGACATTCTCCATTCCTCCTTCCCGGACGGCTGCATTCAGATTAACAGCTGTCCAGCTCGGGAGGGGGACGGTATAAAGTTGCTTAACAATGTGTCCACGGTATCGGGGCAAATCCAGAGTAACTTAGATAAAGATAGGATGTGCCTCCCGCTATGCGAGAAATTTTGTAAAATTATTGTCTACCGCTAAACACGTATAGTCTATGTGAACGGCAGTGTACGATGGCTGAACGGTATCTGAAAGCTAACGCTATACGTAACGTCATTCGTTCGACTACTAGATCGTCCCAGATGGTATTGCCAACTTGGTCCTGATTCCGGCAGACTTAGCCAGTGAATATGCTTTTTGTCGAAAGCAGAAGTTGTGATAGCTCTTCATCATATCGCTCGTGAGTTGGCCTGATGAGCGTGATCAAGCTGACAATAGCTGTTTCCGCAACCAAAGGAGGTTGAAATGAAAGGCGACCGGAGAAACTTCTTAATGAGCTCGTGCAGTGTCTGCGGCTGTCTTGGGGCTTTGATGCTGTTCGATGGTTCGGCGCAAGCGGATGAGAAGGCTGAAAATGAGCTCAGAGATCATTTGAAGAAGACCAAGGCTTTTGCGGGCGCATGGACCACGAGCCTGATACGCAGCATGGATCGAGAGTTGGATGAAGTGGCTCGTAGCAAGATTCTGATGGCGTGCGGAAGGGATTGTGCTAGGCGCAACTCGGCTCCTATGGTCGAGAAATATAAAGGAAACTTTGAAGGATTATTGATCAAGATGAAAGAGTTGTGGCTTGACTCCTATGAAAACGATACGGAAATGGGTCACATCGTTCTGAAAGGTCGTCAGTCCGACAAATGTCCTTGCCCTATTCATCCCGCTATGGGTACCAAGAGCTATTGCGAGTGTTCCAATGGCCACATGGACGAGCTGTTTTCCAATGCCCTCGGTAAGCCCGTCAAGGTCGAACTCATCGAAAGTGTATTGCGCGGCGGTCCTCGCTGCAGTTGGCGTATTAGCTATTCAGTGTAACTTTCCTGGCTTGGAAGTCGAGCTTGGTCATGCGGTCTAAATCGAGATCTATTGGGGCTCATAGTTGAGCAGCGATTCAATCAAATCGCTGCCCCTATTTGCGCGAAACCATCAGGAGCTGGAAGAAGACGCCGTCGACGATATCGATGAGATTCCAGGTGGCCAAGGAAGCGGGCAGTGAATCACGCGGAGCGCTTTGACGGTCTGCTCTCCTGCGGGTGATGCAATCCACGCCTCGAGTGTTTCATCAAGATCGCGAGCGACTGGCCCAAGCAAGTCTTCGAGGGAATGGTTCTGTCCTTGAAAAAGTATCGTTTCTCTCACCGGTCGATGAGTATGCTCACCTTTCTGGCCGACACGTACCGCTGCGAGCGGTTGGTTGCCTACTAACCACCAGCCGTCTTCTTTCTGCCAGCTCTCTCGCATCGCTTTCGGGCTCTTGTGGGCACCGGCCACCGCCAACAGCAGATCCAGCGGAGGCGTGATGTCTGTAGGAACAGCGAGGAAATCTCCGCCGGGAGAGTAGACAACCTTGGTGGCGCGTTCGGTGGTTCGCGACCGGAGCGGCGCTTTCTTGTGTTTGCCGAGCTTGTTACCAAGTTGCCGTGCCTTGCGAGCGGTGTGGCGTACAGCCCGTTGGATTGGAAAGGTCAGTCGGCTGATCAGGGTGCGGCGGTGTGCTCTGAGTACGAGCAGGCGTGGTTTGATGGTTCCCAGGCGGTCCTTGTAAGTACCTCTGCCAGGAAGGTAGTCGATGAGCAACGGGGGCTCACCGGTGAACGCGTCTTCGTGAGTTTCCCACTGAATCACCGTTCCCAGCGAGAGTGTGGCGAGACGCTGGTCGTAGACCGTTGAGTAGGAGATTGCCCGGCGGCCGATCCTGAACCAGATGTGCGCGGCGGCAGCTATGCCGGCGAGTTCCAGAACAAAAAGCCGGACCCAACCTCTCTCCTGGGCTAGCTCGACGAGGGCGCGGCGATGCGCGAGGGTGTTTTTCTTTAGTGGACCCTTCCAGCTCGCGGCATGTACCGAAGCGTAGATCTCCATGCCTTCCGAGACGGGATTTCCGTCGGGGCCGCCGAAAGCGATGATCTCAACCTTGCCCAGTGTCTCAGCCTTCCTCCGGCGTTTGCGAGAGGTGCGTCGAATCTCCAGATAGCCTTGTGCGTGCTCTTCCCAATTGCATCCCGCTGTCGCCAGGCACTCTGTTGTGCCCTCACTGACGCTGAGGTCGTAGCCGCTGCGTCGCAGAACCTGCTGCAGGAGCTCTGTTTGCGGGTCCTGGGAAGGCATGGCCAGGAACTGGAACTCCTTTGCGCCGGCTTGTGCCGCTCCCTCGATTAGAGCAGCAATTGTTTCCTCGTCCGGGTGCTCCTGCCCTGTGACGATGCGGTAACGGGGACGGTAGCCCATCGCAGGGATAGTCCAACGCCCGAAGCGCTCCTCGAGCAGAGGCATGACCCCCGCGAGGCGACCTTCTTCGAACACGGCCGGAATCCGCAGACGGCTTGTTGTGTCGGGCGGGGCCACAGCTAGCCATGAAGCTAGCCAAGTCGCGGTGTCGTAAAGATCAGCGTGAAGGCCCCGCTGGCTTGGCAACGCGTCCCACGCGTCCCGCCATCGATCCAGGGCTTGCTGCGCCCCGAATAGTTTGACGTCTCGGTGCATGTGTTCTCCCGCCAGTGGCCCATCAAGACTTACTGAATTCGTGCTGTGGCGTCAAGGTGAAGCTGTAGTGTCGCCCATCCCGTCAAGCAGCCCTCGCGTTACGCTGCTGCTCGGATTGCTTCATTTCTGCCACGGAATACCATCGTCAACAGGAAAGAACGCGGATTGCCGGGGGGCAGCGATTCCGTGGCGCGAGTATAAGCAAAGTTCAGGAGTGTCGGCGAGCGGAGAGCTTTCGCCTCTTTCTCGACAGCTGCGGGCGTATACCGAGACACAGACAACCCGCAGATGTCCCAAGCTGAAGTCGGTCGGCCCTTCAATCCGTTCAATAGACCGCTCGCGTGAGGAGGAGTGGCCTGAACGCGGATGCCGTGTTCTCATGCCTGATTCGACGCGGCGCGAGAACGCGGCGTGCTGCGGTAGGAGATGACTTATGAGGCGTATATTACTGTTGACCATCTTTGTTTTAGCTGCGCTAGTTATTACTGCGATCGGCTGCCGCAGCGACGGCGGCAAGACGGATGCCGTTCCGCCGCTGATCGATCGCGAGCTTTTCTTTGGCGATCCTGATATCTCCGGTGCTCAGCTTTCACCTGATGGTCAGTACATCACCTTCCTCAAGCCGTACGAAGGTGCGCGCAACATATGGATCAAGGCGATTGACGCGCCGTTTGATCAAGCTCGCCCGTTGACAGCGGATGACCGGCCGGTTCCTGGTTACTTTTGGAGCCAGGACAGCAAGTTCCTCCTCTACGTGCAGGACAAGCTCGGTAACGAGAACTACCATGTCTATTCGCTTGACCCAACAGCCACCTCGGATTCGGAAAGCGGCGTTCCTCCGGCAACGGATCTAACCCCGCTGGAGGGGGTTACGGCGCGCATCTTTGCCGTACCGAAGCGCAAGCCGCAGATGATGGTTGTTGGTTTGAATGATCGCAATCCTGCCCTGCATGATCTCTACGAAATCGACATCGCCACTGGTGAGCGACACTTACTGCGCGAGAACAAGGGTGGGATCATCGGCTGGGTGTTTGACCTGGATGCCAAGCTGCGACTGGCAATGCGGCAAACGCAGGATGGCGGCACCGAGATTCTCCGAGTCGAGGGTGAGCAACTGGTTCCGGTCTACTCCTGTACCTACGAGGAGACTGTTCGGCCCATCCGCTTTCACAAGGATGGTAAGCGGGTCTACATGATTACGAACAAGGGAGATGACATCGATCTGACCCGTTTGGTGCTCTTCGATCCCGAGTCGCAAGCGATCGAGTTGATCGAGTCGGACCCAGAAGGTGAAGTTGATTTTGGGGGCACGATCTTCTCTCGAGCGACGGATGAATTGATTGCCACCTACTATCAGGGTGACCGCCTTCGTATCTATCCGCGTAACGAACAGATCAATAAAGATCTCAAGTTGCTTGTCGAAAAGTTGCCCAATATTGACATAGAAGTTTCTTCTTCGACACGAGATATGCGACGACACCTGATCTACGGGAGCAGCGACGTCGATCCTGGCTCAGTCTACCTCTACGATCGCGAATCCGGCGAGGTGGAGTTGGTCTATCGCTCGCGCCCGAAGCTTCCGAGCGAGCATCTCGCGCCGATGAAGCCGATCCGTTACGCGGCCCGTGACGGTCTAGAGATTCCGGCGCTGTTGACCTTGCCGCGTGGAGCAGAGCCTCGTAACTTGCCGACGGTCATCTATGTGCACGGGGGACCGTGGGCGCGAGACGTTTGGGGCTACGATCCTTACGCCCAGTTTCTGGCCAATCGCGGTTACGCAGTGTTGCAGCCCAACTTCCGTAGTTCGACCGGTTACGGCAAGAAGTACCTCAATGCCGGAAACCGGAGCTGGGGTACGGGCGCGATGCAGCATGATATTACCGACGGCGTGCGTTATCTGATCGAGCAAGGAATCGCTGACCCGGCCAGGATTGGGATTTTTGGCGGCTCCTACGGGGGTTACGCCACCTTGGCGGGAGTGACCTATACACCCGATCTCTACGCTTGCGGAGTGCCTTACGTGGCACCGTCGAATCTAGTGACGCTGACCGAGTCCTTTCCCGCATACTGGCGGCCGTTGCTTAAGGGGACTTGGTTCATGAGGGTCGGCGATCCTGAAAACGAGGCGGATCGCGCCGACATGCTAGCTCGCTCACCGCTCTTCCAGGCCGACAAAATCAAGGTGCCGTTGTTGGTGGTGCATGGCGCCAATGATCCGCGCGTCAAGCAGGCCGAGGCGGATCGGATCGTTGTCGCTCTGCGAGAAAATGGACAAGCGGTCGAGTATCTAGTGGCGCCAGACGAAGGGCACGGCTACCGCGCCCCCAACAACCGGAAGGCGCTTGCCGTGGCGATGGAGAAGTTCCTCGCCAAACACCTCGGTGGCCGCCATCAGGAAG
>CAYSMT010000241.1:0-5205 GCA_964432135.1 uncultured Acidobacteriota bacterium | reverse complement strand
CTTGTTCCATCGCCTGGCGCCGCGGCCAACCTGCGATCAACCCGGCAAGTGCGACGTTCTCTTGCGCGCTGAATTCAACGAGCAGACCGTGAAACTGGAAGATGAAGCCGACGGCGTGGCGCCGCCAACGGGCCCGCGCATCAGGGCTGCCCGGGATCGGCGTTCCCCGATGAAGCAGCTCGCCAGCATCGGGGCGATCGAGGCCTCCAAGGAGGTTGAGCAGGGTCGTCTTGCCCACCCCTGACTCGCCCTGGATGGCGACCCGCTCACCCGGAAGAACGACAAGATCGGCCCCATCGAGGATCTCGATCGCCGCACTGGAGCGAGCCCTCTGGAGCCGATAGGTCTTGACCAACCCTCGGGCCTCGATGACAGGCGTCTCACTCACCGCGTAGCGCCTCCACGGGATCGAGACGCGCCGCACGCCATGCCGGGTAGATCGTGGCCAGCAGCGAGACGACGCAGGCGACGACGATCACGGCGATGAGATCAGACCGGAGCACGAGAAAAGGAACGAAGTCGAGGAAGTACACCGAACCATCGAGGGAGAGGAGCTTGAAGTGATCGAGCACGAAGGCAAGCGAAAGACCGATGAGAGCACCGGCCAGGGTGCCGAGAGTTCCCATCGCGACCCCCTGGAAGATGAAGATCCTCAAGATGCCCGAGGGGCTCGCGCCCATCGCGACAAGCACGCCGATCTCGCGCACCTTCTGGGTCACCGTGAGTACTAAGGTGCTGACAACGCTCAACGCGGCGACGATGACGATCAGGCTCACAGCGAGGAACATCATCAGCTTCTCGAGCTTGAGTGCCGAGAAGAAGGCGCGGTTCCAACGCACGATGTTGTCGACGCGGTAGTCCTCACCGAGAGCCTGTTGTGCGCGGCCCTGCACCTCCTCGAGGGCATCGATCTTCTCGATGCGCGCCGCCACCCAGCCCGCCTGCTCCCTATGCGCGCCGAAGTTCTTACGCGCCACATCGATATCAATGAAAGCCCAGCCCTCGTCGTACTCGAAGTGGTCCGTCTTGAACAAACCGACAAGCTCGAAGCTTGGACGGCGTACGCTGACACCCCAGGGGGTCAGCCGGACCCGTGGAATGAGCAGGGTCACCTGGTCGCCGGGGATCAAGGCCAGCTTGCTCGCGAGTTCTGCGCCCATGATGATCCCCGGCCGACCGGAGCTGGTCGGAGCCGCGAGCGCTTCAAGCCTGGCCCCGTTGAGCATCGAGGCCTGCATATCCGTAACCAGGCCCATCCGTTGAGGGTCGACGCCGAAGATCGACGCGTACTTCACACTGCCCGAACGAGGAAGCAACACAGCGTGCTCGCTGATCATCGGCGTCGCGGCAACAACACCCGCCACCTGTCCAAGGCGATCGATGACGGCTTCCGGATCGTCGATCATCCGCGATGAACCGTTGGCGTAGACAAGCAGGTGCGCGTTCGCGCCGAGGATCTTGGCGATCATGTCGGTCTGAAAACCCGACATCAGCGCTAACGCGAGAATCAGGGAGGCCGTGCCCACGGTGAAACTGACGGCCGTGAGCAGCGAAATCAGCGACAGGAAACCCTGGTGCCGTGCACGCACGAAACGGCGCGCGATAAACCAGGTGTAGTTGCCTCGAGTGGCGCGGCGATCCGGCGCCAGCTCACTCGACACGGCGCGCAACCCACTGCCCGTGGGGTAGGCCACCCTGCACGAGCTCGAAGGCCTGCCAGGTGCCACGGATGGTCTTTCCGTCCGCGTCGAGGTAGCCCTCCAGCTCGGCGTCTCTCCCCCGTTTCGCGTCGACCCGCTCGAGGTAAAGCTTGCTACCGACGAAGGTGCCTCGCAGGGAGCCGCTACCGAGCGAACCGAGGCGATACTGGCCGGTCACAAGGGTACCGGACTGATCGAGATAGAAGGTGCCCGAAATCGCGGCCGGAAGCCAGCTGATTTCCCAGACTCCCGAGATGAGCTCCTCCTCGCGAGGGAGCTTCGAGCGAAGGTCGGCGACCCGTCGCGCAAGAACGTCACGCTCGGCCAGAAGGGTTCGCAACGAGGCGAGAAGCTCACGCGAGCGCGTGTCGTAACTGTCATAACGCTGAACCGTCTTGTCACGTTGGCTGCGCACCACCTCGAGGCGCTCGATGGTCAGATCGCGCACCCGTACGGCGGCTCGGTCGAGCTCGGCCTGAACGTCGATCAGCTCCTGAAGCGCGGCGGACTTCTCGACGGCGACGCGGCGATAGTCTCGAGACAGGCTGAGCAGCATCAGTCCAACAACCCGGGCGCGCTCCTCGAGGGAGGCGAGCACGGCCTCGGCCCTCTTGCTTTCCATCGGATTGTCGTAGCCCGACGTCCGTGTTTCGGGAAGCGCAACCTCTTGCGCCCAACCCAGCGCGAGGCCGCCAAGGAGCACGACCATCATCACGAGCGCGAAGAGGTGGCGGCGATCGGAAGAGGTCGGCAGCACACGCGTCATCGAGGGCTCCTCGGAGTTCGGGGCATCCTACCGTCCCCCGTGGGGGGCGAGCAAGCCACGATCCGCAAGGGAGAGACCGGTCTCATCCCGCGGCTTGGCCCGGCGGACCCAAGTGTTCCGCCGAGGCACGCACCGCGCGCCGGCGACGCAAGAAGACGGGTGAGAGCAGATAGAGCGCGATCAACCCGGGCACGACCCACTCGTAGCGGATGATCAACCCGGCGAGAATCGCGGCCCACACGGCCAGCCAGCGATAGGGCCGGGGCCCGAAGCGTAGATTCTTCGGCGAGCGATAGCGTACGGTGCTGACCATCAACAACCCGATTCCCGCGACGACGACGGCATAGACGGGCAAGGCCCATGGAGGAAAGACGGCCTCTTCGAGCACGATCGCAGGGCAGGCCACGGTCGCTGCGGCGGTAGGGCTTGGCACGCCTACGAAGTCGTTATGCTCGCTCGAGGAGGCGTTGAAGCGTGCCAGGCGAATAACTCCGCAAGCGGCGAAAAGGAAGCAAACGCCCCACCCTGCCCGCCCGAGCTCCGCCAAACCCATGTGAAAAGCGAGCACCGAGGGTGCAACGGCGAAGGAGATCGCATCTGCGAGCGAGTCGAGCTGCTCGCCGAACTCGCTTGTCGTCCCTGTCATACGCGCGACACGTCCATCCAGGCCGTCGAAGATCGCCGCCGCGAAGATCAGGGCACCTGCGACAAAGAAGCGTCCTTGAGAAGCCAGAAGAATCGAGGCGTAACCCGCGAGAACGTTGCCAAGGGTCAGGGAGCCGGGAAGCCAGCCCCCGACCCGAATGCGGCTCTTGAACCCTCTCTGACGAGGACTGCGCGAGGTGGGCGTGCGCGTCATGCGTCCCGCACCGCAGGCCAGCGGGCGAGCGGCGTGCTTCCCCCACGGACGCGGCTACCTAGACCTACGAGCGGCTCGACCCCCGGTGGCGTGTAGAGTTCGGTTCGCGAACCGAAGCGAATCAGACCGAAGCGTTCTCCCCGGCCGAGTTGGTCGCCCGACTGGACCCGGCACACGATGCGACGCGCAATGATCCCCGCGATCTGCACCACCCGCACTTCGCCGCCGGCTGTCTCAAGCAGCAGCGTGTTGCGTTCGTTCTCCTTGGAAGACTTTTCGAAGTTCGCCGCGAGGAAGCGACCCGGGTGATACTTGACCTGAACGACCTTACCGGCAACAGGCGAGCGGTTCACATGGACGTTGAACACGCTGAGGAAGATCGAGATCCGTAAACCCTGCTCCGTCTGCTCGACGGCCGTCACGGTTCCGTCGGCTGGAGCAACGAGCAGCCGCGGATCCTCGGGAATGGAGCGATCTGGATCTCGGAAAAAGGCGAGGCAGAACAAGCCGAGCAGGAGGAGGACTCCCCCGACAATCTGCCAACCGAGCGCGAAGACCACCACGCCCAACACAAGGGGTGTCACGATGAAGGGCAGACCCTCGCGTGCGATGCGAGCACGACGCAGGCGCTGCGTGTTGTCTGTCAATCCGCCTCCCTTGGCCTTCACTCCTTCGCCCGCAGCGAACTCGGTTCGCCTCCGGGCGCGAAGCCCAAATCACCTTCTTGAGCGAACCCTAGCAAGCGCCCGCGGCCGGGGCAAGCCATCGCGACGCGATGCGAGCGTTCCTTTCACGAGCAGCTTCAGCGGCGAAGCACGAGGCTCATCAAGATCGCATCCGTACCATCGGGATAATACTTCCTGCGCCGCCCCACGGGCACGAAGCCTTCTGAGAGATAAAGGGCAAGAGCCGCCGCGTTGATCTCCGAGACCTCGAGGTCCACGCGTCGTAGAGACTCCGCGCGAGCCCGTTCGACGAAGCGCCGCACGAGGGTCCGTCCCAGACCTCCCCGCCGCGTTCCCGGCAACACGGCGAGGGAGAGGATTTCGAGAGCCTCATCATCCCAACGCGCGAAGGCCGTCGCCTCCAGACGGTCGCCTGCCCCGCGCAGGCCGAGCACACAACCGTTTTCGTCGCGCGAGAGCTCCTCCGCGAGCATCCTTCGCGACCAAGGCGCATCGAAACAGGCCCTTTCAACCGCCAGGGCCTCATCAAGCTGCGCCAGAGCGAGAACTTCGAAGGCCCGTCCGGGCGGGAGCCGGGACGCGCGAGCCGGCAGCACGGCATCCGGGGCGAGCAAGTAGACCGGATCGGCCTCCCGCCACGCCGCGAGCTCACCTCCCGTGGCGAGAGCACAGCGGGCGAGACCCTCGACGGGGCACATCTGCGTCTCCACGAGGCGCACGCCCGCGGGCCAATCCAGATGCCGGGCCTCCGGTGGGATGACGACCGTCTCCCCCGACAGCTCGTGCCGCTCTGCGAGATCCTCGACGGGAATGAGATCCCGAGCCCGGGCCTGTGGGCCTGACGGCGTCGCCCTTGCCAGGAGCACCCGCAACCGGCCCCAGGGCAAGGCAACGCGCACGCTCGGCGCGACGCCCGCCGCAGCGGCGAGCACCGTGAGCGAGTCGATGCCGATGAGGGGTAGCGCGCCGGCACGCGCGAAGCGCAAGCCGCGCGCGGCGCCCAGGGCGACGCGCAAACCGGTAAAGCTTCCTGGACCACAGCCCACGATGACCTGCTCGAGCTGCTCGCTGCACAAGCCGACCCGGACCAGAACGCGGCGCGCCGCATCGAAGAGATCCCCACCGGCTCCGCGCCGCCCGGGCAGAGACTCCTGCGCAGCGACTTCGCCCTGCACAATCACGGCAGCTCCGGGG
>CAYSMT010000240.1:0-5214 GCA_964432135.1 uncultured Acidobacteriota bacterium | reverse complement strand
TCTCCTGTGGCTTCCTCATGGGCTGCGAGAAGCGACCGAGATCTCCGTCGCCGTTCTCGTCGTGACCTGTCCTTGCGCGCTGGGCCTAGCGACGCCGCTGGCAGAAGAGTTGACCTTCTACGCCCTGCGACGCCGTGGGGTCTTTGTGCGTCGTGGCGACTTGATGGAGCGCGCGCTCCGTGTGCGGAAGATCCTTCTCGATAAGACCGGGACGCTGACCCTCGGCCAGCTGTCGTTGAACGCGGTATCGCGCCGCTCTTTGTGGCAGCTCGGGGAGGACGAACGAGACCTCTTGCGCCTGCTCGTAGAAAGAAGCAACCATCCTGTCAGCCGCGCCCTCGCCGACGCCATCGGGTCCCGCACCGGAACTCGTGCTCTTTCGGGGGAGGCGCTCGAAGGGTCGCAGGTGATCGCTGAGCTCGAGGAAACACCGGGTTCTGGCCTTTGCCTCAAGCGCGAAGGGGCGATCTACCGGCTTGGACGCATCGAATTCTGCTGCCCCGGTCGTGACATCCCGAACGCAGCAAACAGGGGATCCGAGGGGAAAGAGACGACCCGCTGCAGCTTTTCGAAAGATGGAAAGCTCCTGACCACCTTCTTTTTCTCGGAGGATTTCAAAGCCGACGCGGCGAGTGAGATCCGACGGCTCCTTCGCGATGGCTACGAGCTACGGCTGCTTAGCGGCGATCTGCCTGAGAAGGTCTTCCGGGCGGCAGAGGAACTCGGGCTCGCTCCGGAGAAGGCCCACGGCGGGCTGAGCCCGGAGGCGAAGGCGGCGTTGGTGGCGCAGATCGATCAGCGAGACACCTTGATGATAGGGGATGGGCTCAACGACAGCCCAAGCTTTGCAGCAGCCCTCTGCGCTGGTACCCCCGCCGTAGATCGCCCTGTACTGCCGGGAAAGGCCGACTTCTACTTCCTCGGTGACGGGATGGCCGCCGTGCGCTGGATTCTCTCTGCGGCGAAGCGCCTGCGGCGTGTGATCCGAGACAACCTGGCCGTTGCGGCGGTTTACAATCTTCTCGCCGTCTGTCTGTGCTTGGCCGGGCTCGTCACGCCAGTTATCGCAGCCATTATCATGCCGCTAAGTTCGCTCTTCGTCGTCTCGCTGACAGGAGTTAGGCTATCGGGGCGACGGCTGGGATGGTAGTCATCATCGTGCTGGTGGCCCTGAGCCTCGTGCTGGTGGTTGCCGGCCTCGTCTTCTTTGCCTCACGGCTGAAGGAAGGCGACTTCGAGCACGGAGAGCGGCTTTCGTTGCTTCCGCTCGAAGAGGACGAGATTGAAACGACAGCCGAGGGAACACATTCCCCGGCGCCAGAAGAAGGAGATAGGGGCCATGGATAGCGCT
Source organism: uncultured Acidobacteriota bacterium (assembly GCA_964432135.1). GTDB lineage: Bacteria > Acidobacteriota > Polarisedimenticolia > J045 > J045 > JANTFM01. Next base: position 3,863 of record CAYSMT010000240.1, on the reverse strand, counting down.
AGTGTGCCGATGCGCCGCATCGTCTACGACGACGACATCGTTCGGGCATTCTCGATCATCACCATCGTATGGGGGGTGGTCGGGATGCTGGTGGGTGTCCTCGTCGCGACGCAACTCTCGTTCTGGCAGGCCAACTTTGGCATTGAGTGGCTGAGCTTCGGGCGGCTGCGCCCGCTGCACACCAACGCCGCGATCTTCGCCTTCGTCGGCAACATGATGTTCGCTGGTATCTATTACTCCACGCAACGGCTGCTCAAGACGCGCATGGCTTCGAAACTCCTCGGTTGGGTGCACTTCTGGGGCTATCAGCTCGTCATCGTCGGCGCGGCTATCACGCTGCCGCTAGGCCTGACACAAAGTAAAGAGTACGCGGAGCTGATCTGGCCGATCGACCTCCTCGTGGTTGTGGTCTGGGTCGTGTTCGCGATCAACTTTTTCTGGACGCTTGCGATTCGAAACGAGCGCAATCTCTATGTGGCGATCTGGTTCTACATCGCGACAATCGTTACGATCGCCGTGCTCTATATCGTCAACAATCTACAGCTACCGACGAGCTTCTTGCACTCCTACCCGATCTACGGCGGCGTGCAGGATGCGTTGGTTCAGTGGTGGTACGGGCACAACGCGGTCGCCTTCTTCCTGACGACACCGATCCTTGGCGTGATGTACTACTACATCCCGAAGGCCGCCGAGAGGCCAGTGTACTCTTACCGGCTCTCGGTCGTGCACTTCTGGTCGCTGATTTTTCTCTACATCTGGGCCGGACCGCACCATCTGCTCTACTCGGCTCTGCCGGACTGGGCTCAAACCCTCGGCATGGTGTTTTCGGTCATGCTTTGGGCGCCTTCCTGGGGAGGCATGCTCAACGGTCTGCTCACCCTCCGTGGGGCTTGGGACAAGCTTCGTACGGATCCCATTCTCAAGTTCTTCATTGTGGCCGTGACCTTCTATGGCATGTCCACCTTCGAGGGGCCCCTCCTGTCGATCAAGAGTGTGAGCGCCCTCGGCCACTACACGGACTGGATTATCGGTCACGTCCATGGAGGAACCCTCGGGTGGAACGGCTTCATGGCCGTGGGAATGCTCTATTGGATGGTGCCACGTCTGTGGGGCACGAAGCTCTACTCGAAGAAGCTCGCGGAGATCCATTTCTGGGTCGGAACCATCGGCATCCTACTCTACGTCGTTTCGATGTGGATCAGCGGTATCAGTCAAGGCCTGTTCTGGCGTGCCCTCGACGCAGACGGCTTCCTAAAGTACCCGGACTTCATCGAGGGCCTGCTCACTTCGCGTTTTATGTACCAGATGCGCTTGATCGGCGGAACCCTCTATTTCCTGAGCTTCCTTCTCGGGACATATAACTTGATACGCACGATTTTCGCGGGCCAGAAGGTGACCGCCGAGGTCACCGTCGGGCCGCGACTTGCGCCTGACCCGCGCTTCAACTGGAAGGTTATTCTTGGCGCTCCCGTGATCTACTCCACCGTCGTCATCGTGCTTTCGGTCGTGCTCGGGGGATTCGGCATGATCGGTGCTGCTGTCGCACTCGGTGGGCTTGCGGTCGTCGTCGTGGCCGCGATGCTCGGAGTGGGCATCGTAAGAGACGATCACAGTAAGCAGTGGCACTACCGCGTCGAGGGCAATTGGCCCGTCTTCACGATCCTCGTCCTGCTGGCGATCCTCGTAGGAGGTATTGTCGAGATCATCCCGACGATCGTTATTGCGAACAAAGCTCCGCTCACGGCGGCCCTGACCAAGGACGGCCAGCCCAACCCCTACCTTCAGCAACCCTACTCGCCACTTGAGCTCGAGGGACGGGATATCTACGTCCGCGAGGGCTGTTACCTTTGCCATAGCCAAATGATCCGGCCTTTCCGTTCCGAGACCTTACGTTACGGCGAGTACTCCCGGCTCGAGGAGTCGATCTACGACCATCCCTTCCAGTGGGGTTCCAAGCGCACAGGTCCCGACCTCGCACGAGTGGGCGGTCGCTATGGAAACATGTGGCATTACCTGCATCTTCGTGATCCGCGCAACACCTCTCCAGGCTCCAACATGCCCACCTATGCCTTCATGACCGATCGCCCGGCCAAGCTCGGGGGCATTGCGCGCAAGATGGACGTTCTGAAGAAGCTCGGTGTGCCCTACTCGGAGAGCGACATCGCTTCAGCGAAGGACATCGCGTTGAGCCAGGGGCAGCTCATCGCCGCTGATCTTAAATCCCAGGGCGTCGAGCTGGCACCCGACAGTGAGCTGGCCGCTCTGATCTCCTATCTGCAGCGACTCGGGCGAGGACCCCAGCCCGTGGCGCCCGAGCCCGCGGAAGCCGACGCCACAGCTTCTTCGGCCGGGGCAAGATGATGTTCGCCAGGCTTTTTACCGACTCCACCTTGTTGATCTGGCCGCAGATCGGCTTGGTCATCTTCCTGGTCTTTTTCGCTGGGGTGTTGTTCTACGTTTTCTATGGCCTGCGAAAGAAAATCGATGTGGAGCGTCTCTCAGCGCTCCCTCTTGAGAAGGAGACGATCGTCTCCGAGGCAGGCTGTGATGGGAGGACTCGCTAAAATGAGCGACAAGACGCAAAGCGATTCGGGCTACCAGCATGACCAGGTGCTCGACCACGACTTCGACGGCATCGAGGAGTACAACAACCGCTTGCCGAACTGGTGGTTATTCACCCTGTACGCGTCAATCGTCTTCGCCTTTGGCTACTGGCTTTATTACGAGACCTTCGTTGTTGGTCCGGGGCAGGAAGCCGCCTACGCGCAGGTGATGCAGGCCGCACAGGAAGCTGAGCTGGCTCGAACCTCCGCGGCTGGGCTGACGGACGAATCGCTGTTGATGATGGCGAGCATGCCGGAGAAGGTCGCTGAAGGCGCAGAGCTCTTCAAAAAGCATTGTGTGGCGTGTCACAATCAACGAGGAGAGGGCAACGTGGGGCCCAATCTCACGGATGACTATTGGATCCACGGGGCACGACCGCTGCAGATTCACGAGACCGTGAAGAAGGGCGTGCTCGCCAAGGGCATGCCGCAATGGGGGCCGCAGCTCGGTCCCAAGCGGGTTAGCGCCGTGGTCTCTTTCGTGCTGAGCATCAAGGGAACTCATGTACCCGGCAAAGAAGCCCAGGGAGAGCTTGTCAGTGAGAACGATATGGCTCCCGATGTGAACGCCGACACCGAGAGCGACACAGGAGATGATGCCTGATTTGTTCGGCGCCTTGTGCGCTCGAAGGTGGAGCAGACGATGAGTGACCCGCGGAAGGAAAGGCGTCCGAAGAAGCGTCGTCCGGATCTTGATACGCTCTATAGCGTCAATCAGGATGGCTCGAGGAACTATCTGCATCCGGCCGATGTGAAGGGGAGATGGCAACGACGTAAAAATGTCATTTTCGCGCTCCTCGCGGCGATCTATGTGCTCTTGCCCTGGCTGGAGCTTGGCGGTGAACCGCTGGTGCGTATCGACCTGCCCGGACGTGCGGCTTACTTATTCGGGCATACCTTTACCAACCAAGACTTCTATCTCATGTTCTTTTTGGTCAGCGGGATGGGTTTCGGCCTTTTCGTGCTGACTTCGCTCTGGGGCAGGGTCTGGTGTGGTTATTTTTGTCCCCAGACCGTCTTTCTCGAAGGATTTTTCCGGCGGATCGAACGCTGGATCGAAGGCCCACGCAACAAGCGTATCCGGCGCAATCTCGGCCCGATGAGCTTTGACAAGCTATGGCGCAAGGCGCTCAAGCAATTCATCTATATCCTCCTCGCCACAGCTATCGCCCATGTCTTCCTGTCCTATTTCATTCCCGTTAAGGAGTTGTTCGCCATCGTGCCTGACGGGCCACGCGCTCACATGACGGCCTTCCTTTG
>CAYSMT010000239.1:0-5218 GCA_964432135.1 uncultured Acidobacteriota bacterium | reverse complement strand
ATCGAGCTCTTCCCTTCTGGTCAGAACACCGCGAAGAAGGTGCTCGGCGAAACGCTGGCAGGTTGGGTCGAGCTCGCCATCGCAAAGCTCGCCAGCGCAGTAAAGCGCGATGACGCGCTCTTGGCTGTCGCCGGAGAGCTCGGATTGGTAGAGCATCTGGAGCGCGCCCTCGCGCGCGCGGCGTCGTGCACCCATGATCTGTCAGTGTCCTCAACCGCCCGCGAGCTAGATTTGGCTCATGAGGTTGGCCATTTCGATGGCGCTCATGGCGGCTTCGAAACCTTTGTTGCCGACCTTCCCGCCCGCTCGGTCGAGCGCTTGATCCATCGTCTCACAGGTCAACACCCCATTGGCCACGGGCAGACCCGAGGACTCGGAGACCTTGTCCAGCGCGCGCGTCACCACGGCAGCCAGGTGGTCGAAATGCGGGGTTTCGCCTCGGATCAGCGCTCCGAGGGCGATGAGCGCGTCGGGTCGCTGCTCACCCTCTGCCAGCCGCCGAAGCGCGGCGGGAATTTCGAAAGAACCCGGAACCCGAAGGAGCGTGATCTTCTTCTCGCTGGCTCCGTGGCGGACGAGGCCGTCGATGGTGCCCGCGAGCAGCAGATCACTGATGCGGCTGTTGAAGCGGGCGAGGACGATGGCGAACGAAAGGCCGGAGGCATCGAGATGACCGGCAACTTGGCGCATGGCGTTGACCTTTCCTGGTGCAGCAGCGGGAAGTGCTGGCTCCTAAAGGCGTTAGTGGGCCCGTCCGTCGAACGAGAGGCGGCTGGAGAATAGCATCCCGCGGACAGAGGGTCCACCTTTTCAGTGTTCGAGGAGGAGCCCGCCCCAGCTTCGGATTATGCTCGACCAGGCAGGTGCGATGGCCGCCTTGAGGATGAGATCCGCACCCCACAGGCCTAGCGCGAAGCCGAGCGCTTTCTTTTCGATGCGCATGATAGCCAGGGGCGAACGACGCTCGAGCAACGGGCGCGCAAGGACGACGCCCATCAGTACGAAGGCGATGATGCGGAGCAGGGCCCATGGATGCCACGCGAGTGCACCGGCGATCAGCGGATGCTCCGCATGGAGTGCAACCTGCCCAACATAGTACGACATGTAACCCAAGAGATAGGCCCCGAGGATGAGAGCTGCGAGCCCCCCTGTGCCCAGCGCGAGCACGACGAAGGCGAAAAGGTGGACGAGATGTTCGGGAATGAATCGAGAGGGTGTGCCCTCCTTCCCGGCCCCGCTGCGAAGATACTCACTCATCTCGTGCCAGTAGACTGTACTGTGGGAAATGCTGGACGCGGCTCGTTCGGGACAAAGGATCGTCAACAACACGATCGAGAGTGAAAGCAGACTGGCCCACAGCAGCAGGACGCCCGTCGTGCGGAGCGTGGAGCTTCCGCGGCGTGTACGCAGCCAGGCCCATGCCGCGCCACCGCTGCTTATCGGAAGGAGCCATGGCCATTCGCTTATCGCGGTCAGCCCGACCACGAGTGGAACCGAGACGAACAGGAGCACCGCTCCTCGCCCCGGTCCGGTCTTGTTCACCGGGAGCAAAGGACGCGTGCGAGGAGAGGAGCTAGGCGCTCACGCGTTGCAGCGGGTACGGCATCTGCCGAGGTGATGATCGCGTTTGAGAGTGCGTGCTCGCAGGGACAACGGCGTTGACGGATCAGGGTTCGGGCCAGGATACGAATCGCCTGCTGCGCATGAACCGCGTTCGAGAGCAAACGATCGATCACGGCTTCGACACTCACCGCGGCTTCATCCATCTTCCAGCAGTCATAGTCGGTCACCAGGGCCATCGTGGCGAAACAGATTTCGGCCTCACGGGCGAGTCGTGCTTCTTGGAGATTCGTCATGCCGATGACCTTTGCACCCCATTGGCGGTAGAGCTGAGACTCGGCACGCGTTGAGAACTGGGGTCCTTCCATGCACAAGTAGCTTCCCCCTTCGTGGACGATGACGCCCGTCTCTCGAAGGGCCGTAACAAGTTGGGTGCGTAACCGCTCGCAGAAAGGGTCGGCGAGAGAGACGTGGGCGACGAGGCCCCCGCCGAAAAAAGTGTCGTCGCGATGGCGTGTTCGGTCGATCAACTGATCCGGAACGACGGCATCGAGTGGCGCGATATCCTCCGCGAGCGAGCCGACCGCCGACGCGGAAACGAGTTGTTCAACGCCGAGCTTCTTGAACGCGAAGATGTTGGCGCGCGTGTTGACCTCTGTCGGCATGAGTCGATGGCCTCTCCCATGCCGAGCGAGAAAAGCCACGGGGCAGCCTTCGAGCACGCCGAGGACGAACTCGTCACTCGTCTCGCCGAAAGGCGTTTCGATCCTTTGACGGCGTTGTTGCTCGAGACCGTCCATCTCGTACAGGCCACTGCCGCCCAGAATGCCGAGATACGCGTCGGCTTTTGTCGCGCTCCTCTCTCGCTTCATCGCGTTTTGACCTTCGTGGGCATCATGATCTTGTCCTTGCCGGCCGCTGCCTTGAGTTGGGCCTGTCGCAGGAGTCGCAGGTCGTAGAGACTCCCGCGCACAGCACCGGGGTCGCTCATCCGCTGGCCGCCCAAGCCATCATAGAAGGGGTAGAGGCCCGAGCTCGTTTGAAGCGACAGGCCGGCAGCGAGGATTGCGTCGCGATTGTCCTCGTTGGTCAAGGAGATGACGATAGTGAAGGGATCGTCGCTGGCCAAAGCTCCTATGCGCAAGGCATCGGCCTTGGGATCGCCCTTCGGACCCGCCACGATGGCGATCATGGGTCTGGCGAAGTACTCGAAGCTGGCGAGGGCGTAGGAGGGAGCCAGGATCTTCACGCGCTGATGAGACCCCGTGAAGGCTTCGAGCAAGCCTCGGGCCGCCCGACGGAAGAGCGGCTCTTTGTTGCCCGTGTAGAAGTGCACGCGTACGAGTACGCGAACCATCGCAGCGTTGAGCTCGAGGGGGAACTCCGCTCGGCGCAACGGAAGTGGACCGCTCGGCGTCGCCGGCGTGTCACGCAGTGCCCCCGTGTCGGGGTCGCGCAGTCGTGAAAGCGTCGTCCGCGCGATTTCGCGCGCAGCTTCGAGAAAGGAGCGATCTCCTGTGGCTTCCCATGCCGTGAGGAAGGCCGTCGCGACACCAACCTGGTCCTCGAGTTGGACCGGTGGCCGTTGTCTGCGGCCGCCGATGACCGATACGCGCGGAACGGGTTGTCCCGGATGGTAGCGCGTCGCCAGAAGCCAGCGTGCGGCTTCGAGGCCCCGAGAGAGGGTTTTCTTGTCGGCACACCCCGCACCGGCGCGAATCAACGCGGCTGCCGCGAGGCCGTTGGCCCCCGAGAGCGCGGTTTCGTCCCTCCCTCCTGGGCAGCTCTCGCATCGTGCCGCGGCGAAGGATCCATCCGGCTTCCCGAGTCGCTCCACGAGAAAGCCCGCCAGGGAGAGCGCACGTCGTCGCCACTTCCCGTTGGCACTGCGGCGGTAGGCGAGGGTCAATAGGTCGAGAGTGCGTGCGTTGACGTCAAGTAGCTTCTCCTTCTGGGGTTGGGACCAGTCCGCTCCCAACGCCATGCGGTAAATTCCGCCATCGGCTGGATCTCTGAGCTTGTCGATGAAGGTTTCGAGGGCTGTATCTGCCAAGACCTGCCAGCGTTCTTCGCTCACCGGTGAGAAGGTGTAGAACAACTCGAGTAGATCGGGTTGCGGCAATCGCGGTGGGCCACCGAAGTAGCGTTGTTCACGATCGAAAGCAAGCGCCATGCGGTGGCCAACGGACCACGCCAGTTCTTGATTCGGCGTTCCCCGCTCGGGACGCACGGCGCCGCCGAGCGCACGCTCTTTCTCTCGGGCTAACGCAATGACCTTGGTGCGTTGGGCGTGGTAGTAGCGCGCGCCTTCCCGCAAGAAAAGGGTCATCTCTTCCCGCGAGAGCTGTCCGCGGCTCATACGGAAGGGTTCGGGGACCTTCTCGCTCTGGTAGTACATCGCGGAGCCGTCGGGCAGCAGTAGATTGATCGCGGGCCAACCGTTGACCGGGTAGCGTCGAGCGAGGTCCGGACGAAGGTCTGCACGTTCGCGCAAGGCGATGTAGTTTTCGGAGACAATGCGCCGTAGCGTGGGATCACTCCAGAGCTGTTTGTCCGCGCTGCGCGCGGCGCTACTCCACGGAACCTCCAGTACGAGGAGGATCGGTCGGTCTGCAGCCTGCGCCGCGCGGAAGGCCGCGGGCGAGTATGGGCGCCAGGTGATCGCTCCCTCTTGCGATGAGGATGTGTCAGCGAGGCTGAGCTCCATCGAGATACAACCGAGGAAAGCGCAACAGGCGAGCGCCGCAGTCAGGACGAGGCGCGAAGGCCCTTCGATAGCTGTCATTGCCGTCTTTCTCCTGCTACCTGTCTGGCGTGATATACCGCGTGTCAGGGAGGCGTCCCGATCGTGATGACCAGCCGCGTGCTACCGACGCGGATCTCATCGCCGTCTTGGAGTTCGATCGAGTTGACCCTCTTCCCGTTGACATAGCTGCCGTTGGTTGAGGAGAGGTCTTTGAGCAGAACACAGGCCGAACCGTAGGTTTCGAGGCTCGCGTGCCGCCGCGAGACCTTCGGGTCATCGAGGGTGATTTCCGCGTCGGCGCGTCCAATCAGGATGCGGGAGCGCCGAATGGGAAAGGACTGCCCCTTCTCGGGCCCCTCGATCACGTCGAGCACGATTTCCCAACCTTCCGGAATGGGGATGCGCGCGAGATCGTCTCCGGCGGGCGTCGGAGCGGCTAGCCCTCCCAGAAGTTCCGTCACAGGCACGGCGATGGTCTTGCCCTTCTTCGCGTCCGCATCACGAGCCTTTCCCGGAGCGGTACCCCGCCGAGCTTTGCGGTCGTTCTCGGAGCGCGTCATGGCCTCGCCTCCTCTCGCCCGTTCAGAACGGCCACCAGGGATCGACCCGTCCGCTCCTCGAAGCGACGGGCGAAGGAGGGCAGCTCGGGGCTGTCGCGATCTGCGAGCAGCCTGGAGACGCGCATCATGGGGAAGTAGCTCAGCGACGGCATGACCGGTGCTTGATCACCTCGGGCCCACTGAGAAATCCAGTCGTCCCAGGCATCGATGCCGAGGCCTTCGATAGCGATGCCGTCGCCGTCGATTGAACGTAGTGCTCCGATGATTTGCTCGCGCGGATCACGGAGGTAGGCGATAACGAGGCGTCCACTGGCGAAAGGGGTTGCATCGACTGGTGTCGTCGCTTTGAGGG
>CAYSMT010000238.1:0-5228 GCA_964432135.1 uncultured Acidobacteriota bacterium | reverse complement strand
ATGATCCCATCCCCGAGGACGAACTCGCGCGCTACGCTGCGGTGATCGACGAGTACTACAAGCAAGCCGATGAGTGGATCGGGCGTCTGCTCGCGTTTGTCGATGACGGGACGACGGTCATTCTGCTTTCCGATCATGGGTTCACCACAGGCAAGCGGCGCGGGCGGAAAGGCAGCCAAGCGGTCAAGACCGTCTCGGGTGTCCACGCGAGGGGCGCACCTCCCGGCGTGCTGATCCTCGAGGGAAACGGGATCCGCGCGGGCGACGAGCTGGATGACGCCAGCGTCTTTGATCTTTGTCCGACGATACTCGAGCTTTTCGGCCTACCCGCCGCCAAAGATATGCCGGGAAAGGTCCTCGCGCCGGCTCTTGAGAGAAGCGTAACTCGCCCAGCGCAGCGGATCGCCACCTACGAGACACCCTGAAGTGCCGGAGGGGCGCTGCACGACTCGCTTGACGCTTTCGTACGGTATCCTGATGACCCTTCTGGTCTTCGGGACCGCGCTGGGGCTGCGCGTCGCACATCTCGCAGACTATCTCGAGAGCCCCTTATCGGTCGGTGACTTGATGCCAGATGCGCACTTCTACGAGCGGGAAGCGCTGAGAATTGCTCGTGGAGAGGATGCGCTGCACGTACCGTACTATCTCGCACCGCTCTATCCATTAGAGCTCGCAGCGGTCGACCGTTTCATCGTCGGAGTCGACGACGCCATGGCAACACCGCGGACGCGCCGCCTCGTGGCGCTGACCGTGCAATGTGTCATGGGGGCAACATCAGCAAGTCTGATTGCCTGGATCGCCACCATACTCTTCGGCCGTCTCTCCGGAACGCTCGCCGGCATCACAGCGGCGGCATACAGGCCCTTCATCTTCCATGAAGTCCTCATCATGCCGAGCGCCTTGATCCTGCTCGTCAACCTTCTCGCGCTCCTCGTCATCGTATTGGCGCTGCGGCGTGAGCGGGCGTGCCTCCATTTCTTCGTTGGTCTCGCACTTGGTATAGCGGCGGTGGCCCACGGGACGGCCCTCTTGCTCGTGCTGCTTGTTGTGGTCTGGCGTGTGTACAAACGCCCGCCGAAGCGCCGGCGAGCGCTTGCGTGGGCTGCTCTGATCGCCTTAGGGGCGGCGCTACCGATCGGCATCGTTTTCGCTCGGAATATTATCGTGGGTGGAGAGGGTGTGTTGCTGACATCAAACGCGGGACGCAACCTGCTGATCGGCAATGGTCCGAAAGCGACGGGTTCGTTCGTCCCTCTTCCCGCGGCAGGCAAAGGCGGTGGGCTCAAAGATTACGTCGTAGGCTTCGAACGTGGACCGGACGATCCGAGTTCTCGAGAGCTTTCAGCGCGCTACACGATGATGGCTTTGCGCCACATTGCTGCGCATCCCGTGAGCGAGATTGGTCTGCTCTGGCGCAAGACGCGCCTTCTCTTCAGCGTAGAGGAGGTCGGGATCAACGATTGCTTCGCTTTTGCGCAACGCGAGTCCCGCGTGCTGGGCGCCCCACTCCCTTCCTTCGCTCTCATCGGTCCGCTGGGCCTGCTTGGTGCGGTGCTCGCCTGGCCGCGGCGCAGGGAGCTGGCTGCGCTCTACATCGTCGCCGGTGGTCAGGCGACGGCCTACCTGATCATGTTCGTACTCGGGCGCTATCGCTTGACCCTCGTAGCTTGTCTGATCATCTTTGCGTCCGCTCTGCCGACGTTGTGGGTTGAACACTCTCGCAGCTTGCGGAAGGTCTTGCTTATTGCTCTCGCCTTGCTTCTGGTGATCTGTTTTGTCAACTGGCCGGTCGCGGGTTTTGGACCAGAGCGGGGAGCCGGTATCCAACAGCTTCACGTAGGCAAGGTCCTCGCCTCTCGCAAGGAATTCACGTCGGCGGCTCGAGCCCTTGAATCCGCCCTTGAGGCGGACTTTCGGCCCAAGAACGCGCATTTCAAACGTGCAGATGCTTTTTTGCAGCTTGGCGGAGTACGTGAGGAACTCCGGCAGCTTGATGCGGCCCGCCGAGCCTATGAGGCTGGCTTGCACGAGGCGCAGCAGGTTTCGTCATCCCTCGGGAGGCGTTATCTCATCCGCGAGCTGAAACGAGGTCTCGCTTCTCTGGAGGCGCTTGACAAGCGCCGCACTACGGGTCGCCACGAAGGGTCGTAGGACCATAGCTCGCAGGCGCTCGATGCGGCCTGCGTGGGAAGATCTGATCCGCTGGCGACCACGAGAGCGCAGCGCTCTGTCCTCTCCTGCCAAGTTCCGTCGCTGTGTCGCGAGAGGTCCACGATCCGCGCACCTATTCTGGACAGCAGGTAGTAGCTCTCCAAAGGAGCCATACGTCCCGCGTAGCGCGCTTGATGGCGGAATCCCGAGACGAAGACCGTCTCGTAGTGCGCGGCAGCAAGCGTGCGCGCAAGCACGGCAGCGGGATGTTCCCCGTCACGCTCCGGCGTGACGAGATCGCGCACACACAGAACGAAAGGGAGTAGTGCCATGGCGGCGACGAGCAGCCGCCGTCGACCTGTCGCGCGGCGTGGCATGGCCCACAGAGCAAGAGCAAGCAGCGCCGCGAGGGCCACCACCACGGCAAAAGATGGCTCAGTGAAGCGAAGGATGTAGAGCGGGTCCTCGCTCGGCCATGCCGCCGAGACGCGCTCTGCCGGGTGGTAAGACGCGTTGGGCGCAAGGAGCAGGAGACGCAGTAGCACACACGATCCCAGGGCTATCAGCAGCCCGCGCAGCTTGCGTCGTTGAAGCGCAGTAGCGACGAACACGCCGGTGAGGATGGAGAACACGGCAAGTAGCGGCAGCGTGTACCAGCCCCATTTGGCGCGGACGAGGCTCAAGACAATGAGCAGGAAGATCGCGTAGCCGGCGAGCAACCTGTGTTCGGTGTTGTGCTCGATGAAACGCGTTTTGGGTCTTTCACCTTGGGAAAGCCATGTCGCGCTGAAGGAAAGAGCAACGAGTGGCGTCCAGGGAAGAAAGGCCTGCCAGAGGGCTTCGAGATGCACCCAACGCCCGGGATAACGTGCCGTGGCGGTGCCGGCAAGGCGTCCGAGATGCTCGTAGATGAGGTAGGTGTCGATGAAGGCTTGTCCATGGCGCATCCATGCCATGAGATGCCATGGCAGAACGAACAACACGCCAGCGCCGACACAGCACAGCAACCACCGTCGCCACGCAGGCCGGTCGTGAAAGAAAAGGGTTAGGGCGACAGGAAAGAATGCAAAGCCCGCGACGACGCTCTTGAGCATCGCCAGTGCTGCGAGAGAAAGCGCCGACAATGCCGCGGCGCTGCGGTACTTCGCGGCCCGTGCGCCGGCGTAGAGGGCGGTGAGGGAGAAGAGCGCGACCTCGGCATCAATGGTCGCGCTGCGGGCCGCGTGCTCGAAGAGGAACTGCTGATTGAATAGCAGCAACATGGCGCTGACCCATGCGGCGGTCCAACCTCCCAAACGCCGGGCCCAGATGGCCGTGAGCAGGACGAGCAACACACCGGATAGGGCCGCAGGAAAGCGGGCGCGAAACTCAGGCGAGCCCGGGATCGTACGCTCCGCCAGTGCCAAGATCCAGAATGACAACGGCGGCTTGTGCAAGAAGGGCTCGCTCCAGAAATGGGGTGTCAAGACGTCGCCATCGCGCAGCATCTCTTGCGCGACCTCAGCATAGAGCGCTTCGTCTTCGTCGTGGAAGCTCGATGCACCCAAGCCTGTGAAGAGCATCACCGACGCGAGTAGTCCCAGTAGCGCAAGCCTCAGGTCGCATGCCAGCACGAGACGGCGCAACAAAGCGCTCATTGTGCTTCGCCGGTCGAGGAACCCGACGCACGATGCACAATGGGGGGGCATCTCGAGGGGCGCTTGCGGAGGCTCAGGCTCACGGTGACTCCGTTAGCTGGCGGGAGGAGCGGGAAGTGTCGCGCTCGTTCGGCCTTGCATCCGCGTGAGGAGGAGATCGAGCGCCGCTCGAGCTGCGTTCTGTTCGGCACGCTTTTTCGAGCTGCCCCGGCCGAACGCGATAGCCTCGCCGCTCAAGACAACGGCGATCTCGAACTCTCGCGCATGATCCGGTCCGCGAGTGGCGACGACACGGTATTCGGGCAGCGCCCGCCCGCGCCCCTGGAGGTACTCCTGAAGCGCCGTCTTGGGGTCACGCGCGGAGCGCCGGCGAGGGTCTGCGGAATCGATGGCCTTGGCGAGGAAGCTCCAGACCAGGCGGCGTGCCGCGCGAACGCCACCATCGAGAAAGACGGCCCCGATAAGCGCTTCTACGCCATCAGCGAGCAGTGAAGGTTTCGCGCGTCCTCCGCTTTGCTCCTCTCCACGTCCGAGGCGCAATGCCTGGCCGAGCCCGAGTCGCGCTCCCATCTCAGCGAGGGCGCGGGTGTTGACAAGGCTCGCGCGCAATCGGGTCGCCTCCCCCTCCTTGAGTTCCGGGCGCTTTCGGATGATGCGCTCGGCGACGAGAAAGCCCAGAACGGCATCGCCGAGGAACTCAAGAGGCTCGTTGTTCTCTACGACTCCGTGCTCGTTGGCGAAGGAGCGATGGGTCAAAGCTTGCTCGAGCAAGGCGCGATTCTTGAAGACATATCCTAGCGGCCCCTCGATCCCCTCGGGTGTTTCGTGGTTGTTGGTCACTTCCTTCACGGTGGCTTCCCATCACGTGCTTGTCTTCAAAGATACGCTTCGGGTGGCGTCGGCAGCCATCCGCCTAACGAGCACAGGATACACCGTGGAACGAAAAATGTTGGGCCTGCCACGAGCGTCCCGGAAGCTCGTTTCGGTAGCACGATGTGGACAATGAAGAATACTTGCGGAAGTGATTACGTGTTCGATTGTCGCAGCAACGTGCTTCGCTCCGCGCCGGGCGGAAAACCCGCATGAGTCGCTCGGGGAGGTGCTCGAGGTTAAGCTCATGCTCATGAAACCTTTGTTCGTGCTATGGATGCTCGTTGTTCTCGGTGCGGCGTGCCAAGCTGCGGATCTTGAGCCGTTGCTCCCCCCATCAAACAGCCGGGTGCTCGTCCTGCTCACGGGAGCAGATCGCGGCTTCCTGCTTCCGCGGGGCTGTCTCGCAGGAACAGGCGGTGCACGCTACCGGCCGGGATTCGCACGCTACCTGGCGCAGGAGAGACCGGCCGTCGAGCAGCTTTGGGTTGGCGTCGGCAACGTCCTGGAGGTGGCGGGACGACCGGGAATCGTCAGAGCGCAGGAGATGCTCGCGCATCTCGGGCGTAG
>CAYSMT010000237.1:0-5248 GCA_964432135.1 uncultured Acidobacteriota bacterium | reverse complement strand
CGGTGGTGACAAGAGTGGACGCTTGGATATCCGCGGCTGATCTTGGGCAGCCTGTCCTACGGGTCCGCGTACCACCTGGCGCTGCGAGGAAAGGGGTTGAGTTACAGCGGATGAGGCGTCGCTCGTGGGTTGTGCCGAGGGGCTCCTTTTTGCCATGCGACGAGTTTGCGGCGCTTCTGGTGAGGGAGATTGAAGGCTCTCTGGGGAGAAGCGGCGAAGGAGATTCAAGGCGGCATGGAGGGAGAGTCGGTGAAGATGGCGAGGAGCTTTTCTGCGCGGGAACTAATGCCGTTCCCGGGAGCGACGCGAGCGGCGTCGAAAACGCCACAAGACGAAGGTGAAGGCAGCGAGCAGCGCCGCACCCCCGCTGAGCAGAAACCACAACCATTCGCTTTTCGAAGGAGGTGGTAGCGTTCCGGGCGATGCCCAGAGGGTCAGCCTTTCGGCAAGCTCTCGATCTCCTCGGCACAGGCGTAGCGCTTCGCCGAGAGGATCTTTTCGCCAGTACGGGAGCCGGGCGATCAATCGCGTCCGCTGGCGAAAGGTCAGTGGCTGGCGCGAAAGCAGCACCCAGGGGTGGCCCGACGCAAGGGCTTCCTCTGAGATGAGCCACGCACCTTTTTCTGCACCAGGATGGGTCACGATCATTTTGAGCCCCACGGCCACGAGGCCGGCCCCGTTGGCTGGGGTGACGCCGGGAATGTCTTGGGGCCCGATCCATCCGCGCGCATTCAGTCCGTGAGGGACGAGCCAGCCTGATGCGAGGGGGGTTCGTGATGACGCAACTCCCGCGCCGTGGAAGACAGGCCAGCTCTCCTCGAGACGGAGCACAGCGCGTGAGATGCCCGGAGAATCACCCTTCGATTCCGGAACCGTCGATTGGACCGCGCGGCGCAGAGGACGATCGAGGCCCGGCCCGACCTCGCGGGTCGTCAGCTCCTCCGAGGTGGGCATTCCCTTCTCGAGCAATGGCAACGGGGCGACGAGGCGCACGAGGACTTGGCGGTCAGAGCTATGGGGGTGCAGGCCGCCGAGCGGTGCGGCCGGACCGAGCCAGTACACGACGGTGGCGTCGCGGCAGGGCGCTGTTTGGACAATCTCGGCGCGGCTCGCCGTCACGGGTGCTCGCTTCATTGTCAGGGCCAGTGCGGGGGCGAGCGGCTCCGGTGTGGCGACGACGAGGCAAGCGTGCTCTCCGATGGAGCGCGTGATCTCCCCGAGCTGATCCGGCCAGGAGGCGCCCGAGGTGGACCAAGAGCGCGCCGCGCGTCCCAGGTTGCGCACGAGTTTCGCTGCTGCCAGCGAGCGATTCCCCCCCGTAGCTAGTGCCGCCGCGAAGGCGATGCCGGGCAAGTCCGTGCTCGGGTCGCCGAAGGCTCTTTGGATCACGAGGAACTCCGGTGGCGTGGTCACCTCACTCATATCGGCTTCTTGTAAGTCGAGCAGCCCCTCCCGGACCATCTCACTGGCAAGCCGGTGGCGTCCGAGGGAGAAAGCGGCCCTTGCCGCGAGCAAGTGCAAGGTGGCTAGGAGATCTCCAGGGGCGCCGCTGCGCTTGCCCTGCGCGATGGAAGTGGCCTCGAGGACGGCACTGTGCTCGCGACGTCCAGCAGCCCAGCCGGCCAGGACGACACGGCTGGCTACGGTCATCAAAGCAGAAGGCCCTCTCGCTTCCCGGCCGTCCTCGACCGACAGCGCCCGCGCGAGGCGTTCTCGACTGGCGGGCGAGTCACCGCCGAGGAAAGCTTCGAGAATCGCGAGCCGCGCGGCGCGGACGCGTAAGCCGGCGTCTTCAAGACGTTGGGCGAGTCTCGCGAAGGTCTCGCGGGAGGGGTGTTGTGCTGCTGCGTTCGTTCGAAGCAGGCTGGCAAGCGCCACGGCGCGGTCGGCGAGGCCGGGGCCCATGGCGGCTGGCTTTTCGGGGCCGGCAAGAGTCTCTGGAGCGAGCTCGAGACTTGCCCAGGCTCGGCTCTCAACGGAGAGCGCGGCTTCGGACCAGGCCGGTGGCAGGGGGCGGGCCTGGCGGAGCAAGGCCAGCGCGCGAAAAGGTTCATCGCGGGCCAACGCGAGCTCACCTTCGACGACGAGACGTCCGGCTTCGAAGGCATGGGGGTCGTTGATTGAGACCAACGGGCCAAGTGCGCCGAGCAGCGCCCGCGCTTGGTCGAGTCGTGCACCGGCGATGAGGGCCCGGGCTAGCTTGAGCCGGCGGGGGACCATTACCTCGGGGACTTCGCTCGTGCGCGCCAGAAGACCCGTAGCTAGCGCCGCCAGGCGGGCCGCCTCCCGCTCTGCTCCGTTGGCTCGCGCCCAGTCCGCGCCGAGGCTGAGCAGGTCAGGATCCTGGGGATAGACGAGCAGAGAACTCTCGAGCAGGCGGCCAGCCTCGCGGGCCTGTCCGATGGCGAAGAGATAGCGCACGCGCAGCGCCGCGAACGCGCTGTCTCGGGGAAGGACGCGCGCGCGCGCCGCCATCCAGCCGGCGAGTCCCCTTCGGTCCGGACTTGTTTCCACGAGTAGCGGTACGAGCAGCGGATGCCGCGCGCCCGAGGTGAGGGCGGACAGGAGTAGGTTGTGCGCCTGGGATCTGCGTCCCTCGGCCTGTAAAAGCACGGCACGACCGACCGATGCGCCGACGTCCCGACGCGTTCGGCGCAAGCGGCGCCACAGCCGGGTCTTCCACTGCGTGGCGCGATCTTCGCCGCACTCGAGAGCGACGAGGGCCAGCGCACGGTGTACGGGAACGGACGCGGGAACCTCCTGGGCGAGCGCCGAGAGCTCTTCGAGGGCCTGCTCGGTATGACCGGCAGCGTGCGATCGTAGTGCTGCGGCGTAGCGTGTGTTCACATCACCGGCCGCCCACAGCTCTGTCGCGGGCAGGAGGAGCATCAGCAGACTGAAGGCGAGGTGGCGCGTTCGCAGGCTCACAGAGGAGCATTGTACCGACAAGGATGCGGGCCTGCCCTCGCGAAGTGTCGTGACAAGAAAGGCGCGGCCGAACCCCGGAGGCAGGTGGACAGGGTCCCTTGGAGGGAGGCCGAGATTCGAGCCGCGCCTAAGGTAGAGAAGAACGTTGGCCGGGTAGGAGCCATTGCGTTCCGTTCTCTTCAAACTTTCTCACATTCCGCGTCGATACTGACCCTTGGGGGTATCAGGCTGCGGTGTCCGCTCAGCGCCCTGCTGCGGAGAAGATGCCGTCTCCCGCCTCGAGGGCGACACCACTCCATGTCAAACCGGCGCCGAAGGCGACGAGTAGGATGATGTCACCGGAAGCAACTTGACCGGATTCGATCAGCTCTGCGAGCGCGAGCGGGACCGACGAGCTCGCTGTGTTGCCGTAGCGTTCGATGTTGATCACCCATTTCTCTTGGGGAATCGGGCAACGGTCGATCATCGACGAGAGCATGCGCAGATTCGCTTGGTGCGGGATCATCCAGCGGACTCTTTCCGCGGCGATGCCCGCGCGGGTGCATAGCTCCTCGATGACCTCCACGCCCTTCTCGACGCCAAAGCGGAAGATCGCGCGGCCATCCATCTCGACGCTCGGCGTCGCCTTGTGACGGGTACCGTTGAGCTGAGGCGGGAAGGCACTGCCACCGCCGGGGACGTGGAAAAGGGGCGCCCCTGCGCCGTCAGCCCCGAGGGTTGCACCGAGGACCTTCCAGGGGGTCGCGGCCTCGGCAAGGTAGCGGCGCAACAGCAGCGCTGATGCGCCGTCACCGAAGACGAGGCGTCCTTTGGGATCGTCGGGTCGCAGGTACTTGCTCGTCACGTCGGAGGCGACAACGAGGATGTTCTCGAACACACCCGTAGCGAGCAGCGAGCTCGCCGTGAACAGCGCTGCGACTCCCCCAGAGCAGGCGCCGTTGAGATCGAAGGAGCCGGCGCGATGCGCGCCGATAGCGTGGGCCAGCGCGGGCCCCGTGGGGCAGAGCAGGTGATCGGGAGTGTAGGTCGACAGCAGCACGAGATCGATCTTCAGCGGATCGACTCCTGCGCGTTCGAGTGCCTGCTTCGCCGCGCTTGCTCCAAGGCTCGAGGTCACTTCCGACGGCGAGGAGATACGGCGCTCCTCGATGCCTGTTCGCTTCTTGATCGAGGCGGCGTCGGTGCCGAGGATCTGGGCGAGTTCCTCATTCCCTAGCCGGCGGCGAGGGAGAGCCTTCCCGACGCCCCCGAGGGCGAAGTGCGCGAGTTCCCGATGCATGGCCTGCCCCTCCGATCCAGTCCTAACTACCTATGGGTACGGTGCCCGGGCCTAGGGGGCAAGCTGTCATCGGCGGGCACGCCTCATGAGCCCCGTGAAACAGGCGCGTCTAGGGAAGAAAGTCCTTCGCTTGGGCTAGTTTGCGAGGAAGGTACTCATCGATCACGTAGTTCAGGCCCCATTTGGCAAGAGCCTGCTGCTCGGCGCGCACGCCCATGTCGAGGAGTTGGCGCAGCGCCTTTTCCCAGGCCCGGTGCTGGCGGAAGAAGGGGTCATTGCGCAGCGCATCACGGGCGCGCTTGATGTCAACCTCCTTGAGAGGGTGAGTTGGCAGGTCGAAGTCGATGATGTCCTGGGGGGTGACACCGAGGAAACGGGTGCGAGGTACACAAAAGAAGCGCGAAAGGTGAGCGGCGTTGCCCGAGCCAACCTTTAGCGTGCGGTAGATATTCGAGATGCCGTAGGGGTCGCAGTCGACGAAGGCATAGACGGGAAGGTCGCTTTCGTCAGAGAGCTTGCGGATGAAACGTCGCGTCGCGCGTGTGGGGACGCCGGCCATCGATACGAGGATGCACCGTGCCCGGTCCCAAAAGCGGTGGCTTTGCAGGCGTTGGAACATGCCCCCTGTCTCGATCGCGAGGATGAAGCGTGCGCGGGTCTCGAAGCTAAGGTGCTCGACCATCGAGGGGATCGAGTAGGCGCCCGAGCCGAACTGGGAGCAGTCGATGCGGTGGATTTTACCCGTCTCGAAGTCCGGGTCGTGCACCACGAGGCGACCCGCAACGGCGCCTCCATGCTCGTCGGGGACGAAACGGAGTTGCTCGCGGCTGATGCCCTCGATCGAAAACAGCGCCTCGATGTCGTCCATCACGGTGTCGGATTCTGCTTGTTCGCGAAAGGCCGCTTCTTCCCAGTTTTTCGACTGATAATAGGCGTCCCGCTTCGTCGCGAAGTCGTCGCTTTGCACGAGCTCGCGCGAAAGCCCCATCATGCGCAGGGTCTGTGCGAAGGAGCGTACGGTGGAAACCGTCAGGGCACGCT
>CAYSMT010000236.1:554-5252 GCA_964432135.1 uncultured Acidobacteriota bacterium | reverse complement strand
CCTCCAGGGCATCGCCACCGACATGAATCGGTAGCGTCACGAGGGTCTTCTTGGCGGAAAGGGGGAAAAACACCGGCCGGCTCTGAGCATCAAGAGCCGGGAGCGCGGCGCGGCGAGTGGTCTGCACCGGCGCCGCCAACTCCCTTTTGAGAGCCTTTTTCACCGGGCGAAGGAAGCGCCCTCGACGAGCAATCGCCTTGGCCTTCTTGATACCCTTCAGCTTGACCTCGAGAGGCACAAAAGTGCGATAGGCTTGTGGGTCGACCGGCTCGTAGCCAAGCAAGTAGTAGTGCGAGAGGTCTTCGTCGACCTTGTCGAGCGCCTTGTCGAAGTCATGACCCTTCAGGAAGCGACCCCCTGTCTCGTTGCCCAGGACGGCGAGAATTTCGTGATGGGCGTTGAACGCATCAACCTGAGCACTGACCTGTAGGTCATCCGCCCACTCGGCGCCAAGACCGAGAACATCGATCATCTGCCGAAAGCTGCCCGCCCTCTCGGCGCCGATGAAGGCGCCATCCTCTCCTGTATCGAAAGAGTACACACGAACACCGTACCAAGTGAGGACGTCGAGCATCTCCTTGAAGCGAAGCGTCAAGCCACCCGTTGCGTTTGTATCCCAGGTACGCGTCAGTGGAAAACCACCAGAAAAGAGAAGGATGGACTTCGAACCGGGTAACTTGCCCATCGCATGAGCGAGCTGCGTGACGGAGGTGTAGAACTGATCCCTCTCGCGCAGGGAGAGAGTCGCGCCAAAAGTGGCCGCATTGCGCAACTGCTGCTTGGCGACCTTCTCATGGAGACGATCCGCACCTTCGAGCTTGGTTTGAAGCATCTCTTCGCCCATGTCGGAGCCGGGCATGATGTGCACTTCATCGATCGCATCCGACACGGCACGCGCGCTGTGTGAAAAACCCTTGAGGTTGAATAAGTGGGGTGTCAGCTCGTAGACCGCGACGCGGTCTCCCGCCCGAAGGTTCTCACGCATCCACTTCTTCGCGGCCCTGCGCGCGCGGTTGATCCGAAGCGGCGATGGGTTGTTGTAGCCATCGAAGAGCATGACAAACCAGCGTTCACCTTCTTTTCGCGAACGAACCGAACGCCCTGCGGAGACCGGCACGATCTCTCGCTGCGCCCCGTCGTTTGGCTCTGCTGTCTCTTTCTCTGACCTTTCACCGCCCGATGCAACAATCTTCTGGGCTTCTCCGGCTGGGCGTGCCTTTGCGGGCACCCCTTTTGGCCCCGGAGAAGTTGAAAGATCAATCTCGTCAAAGGTGACCAGTCGTACCGGTCGCCGCCCCTCCCTCAGCTCGAAAGCCGAGGCTGGCAGCCCCCGGATGTGCTCGCCCTTCTTGTCAACGACGACAACCTCGATCATCGCGAGGGTGACGTTGACATGCTCGACATGTGCACTCACGGCAGGCTTTTTTTTGCCATCGTTCTTGGGTCGCGACGCGTCTGACGCCGGCATCCCTCCTGACGCGAACATCAAAACCAACAACGCCGTGACGACCCTCAACGTGTTCATCCTTGACTCTATCCGCACCTACTTGGTGCCAAGCGCGTCGACCATCTGCTGCGCAAAGCTCGCTTGCGGATCGTCGGGACGCAGCTCCAGAAAACGGCGAAAAGACACCACGGCCCCCTCTTGATCGCCGAGGTTCAAACGCGCGTTGCCGAGCAAGAGATGAGCTTCGGCAAAATCGTCTTTGAGGGCGATAACTTTGACGAACAGCTCTGCCGCCTTCGCGTACTCTCTTTTGTTGTAAGCATCAGCGCCGAGGTTGTAGAGTACCGCCGGGTCCTGAGCACCTCCAAGCGAGGCCACCTTCTCGAGAATCGCGGAAGCTTTCTCCTTCTCTCCCATCTGCAAATAAAGATTGCCGAGCTCAAGCAGGGCCGCCACATCGTCAGGGCGCTGAGCGATGACCGTCTCGAGCGCTTTGATCGCGCGCTCATGATCGCCCTTCTTGATCGCCAGCACAGCCGCCGCGAGCCAAGCTTCATGCTGCACGCCCTCATTCTGGGCGTACTGAGTCTCGTACCCATAATACTCCGCCGCCTCGTCGAGCTTCTCCTGCTTCTCGAGGATCTTGCCCATCAAGAGGTTGGCGCCTTCAAAGCGTTCGTCGCTCTTGAGCGCCCTGGCAACGGCATTTTTTGCCCCGGCGAGATCCCCAGCAGAGAACAAAGCAAAGCCATAGAGGTAGTTGACGTTGGCATCTTCAGGCTTCGCGACGAGATGTCGCTCGAGCTCTCGCGCCACATGTTCCGCATCGCCGTCTTTCAGCTCGGCAACCAACTCGTCCAGCGGACGCAAGGACACACCCATTCCCCACTCGCCGCCACCGCCAGAGTCCGGCGCCATGGTCAGGTTGTACGTCACGATCGAGACGCCGTTGATCGACAGCTCGGGCGGTTCGGTTCCCGGCGACACGGGAGCGTCGTACTTCCAGAAGCTCTCATCCCTGGGAATCGCAATGTTTCCGTCGAGATAGGTCACCCGCCAACCCTCCTTGAGAGCAGCGATGCGATAGTTGGCCTTGCGAATCAAGCCAAGAATGAAACGCCCCTTCTTGTCGGTGCGCACCTTGACGATCGGCAAACCCTCGAGACTTGGAACGAGCTTGATTACGACGCCTTTGATGCCCTTACCGGAAGGGTCTTTGACAACACCCTCGAGACGCCCCTCCGCCCAAACCAGGCCACTCGCGAGCATGAGCAACAGCAAAGTCACGACCAATCCCTTGCGCATAGCTGACAATTGCATCTTCGGCCTCACTTGATCTCGGCTATCTCACCTTGAAACGGACGACGAAGGTTTCCGGATGTTCGTCGACCTTGAGCAACAACGTAAAGCGCCTCCCCTTCACGCCCCCCTCGGGCATGGGAAAGTAGAGGTATCCGCTTGCGAGGGTCCGCCGTCCCAGCTCACGAACCCGCACACGGCCCTGGAACTTGAGAGGGAAGAAACGCAGCGGCCCACGACGGTAAGAGAGAAAACGCGCGTTCAACACGCCGTAGAAGTCCTCGAGCAGGGTTTCGTCACTCTTCCGGCGACGGTACTGCTCGGTCCATTCCTCGTAACCGACAACGGCATAACGCGCCCCCTTGTCGTCCTCGAGAACGAAGGACTCGCTACGCAAGGTCAGTGACCCTGGCGACTTGTTGGCCACGGCGACGCCGAGCGGAAAGACGCTGCCCTTACGGGTCAGGCCCGCAGCACGCGTATCGACGCCCAAAAAGAGTTGCTTGCCCTCATCGTAATAAGTGCTCGGCGAGAGGCTCGCACTGACGAGGAGATGGCCTGCCGCCCCAATTTGCCGGTTACTCGTCGCGCAGGCGCCAGCGGCCAGCAAGGTGACCACAGCCAACAGGCCGGCAAGAACACGATCACCTCCCGTCAGGATGCTGGCCATTTTCCGTCTCCCAAGAAACCCGTGTCCCGACAGCACAATAGCCTCGCTTTCCCGCTGCAGCCAACCCGCGACATCGCCCAAAAACGAACGGAGGAGAGGCTAAAGCCTCTCCTCCGCATTCACACAGCCCTCGAGCCGTTCCTACCAGCTGTACTTTGCACCGAGGCGCACGCGGCGCGGCGTCTGGTAACGAGTAGGCCTGAGGAAGTTGGGGTTCGGCGTACCAGGACGATTCTCGACCGTATTCGAGAAGGCGAGCACTTCGGTATCACCGAGCATGTTAAAGATATCGAGCATGGCCGTGAGCTTGCCCTTGCCAAGGTCGAAATCATAGGAGAAGTGAAGATCGATCGTGTAGGTCCAGGGGTTGCGACCGAAGAAGTCACGCTTGATGACGTCATAAGAGTAAAGGCGCGGGCCTGTACGGATCTCCAGGACACTGTCCTTCGTCCCATCGCCGTCATAGTCCGCGTCCGGGAAGCTGGTCGCAGTAGCGTCCTTACCTGTGACGACCTCGCTGATGTTCGCGGTGCCATCGCCATCCGTATCGATCCTTCCAACCCACCAGTAAGTCGCGTTGAATCCCGGGATCTCGCCCGAGTTCTTGTAGGTCGGGTGGGCGTAGAGCGGGAAGCGCGGCGTGCCCGAACGCATGGTCAGGCGGGCGCCGACATTCAGCCCAAAGTCGAACTGGCGCGAAACGAAGGCGTTGACGATATGACGGCGGTCCGTGTTGAGCGGGCCGATGGTGTACTGGCCGGCAAGGGTGCCGCTGGGCAGGAAGCTGCCATCCTTGAGCAGCGAGGCGGCCGGGAGATCGTAAAGCGAGGTGATGAAGGGATCGGACTGCCCGTTGTCGTTGCGGAACGAGCCCTCGAAGTTACCACGCAGGCGACCGAAGCGATAGTTCGCGTAAGCCATCCAGTTCTTGTGCATACGGCGCGTGAAGATGAACTCGAGAGCCTCGTAATCGCGCACGGGCACCGGGAACAGGGTGGAGTTCACGTTGGACCCCGGGTTGGTCAAGACGTAGGCACCAAAAGAACTCACGCCATGGCCATCGAAGATCTCCTTGTCTGGAACGGCACCGCCCCAGAACTGGTTCCAGATCTGCTCGTTGGATGCGAACTGTACGTCCTCAATCGTCCGGCCCATCTGGCGATTGATATAACGCATCTCGAGTGAGGTGTAATCGTTGATCTCCCAAGCGTAGCCGAAGAGATACTCCTCGATGTAGGGTAGCTTGACCGGCTTGCCGTTCGAGACGGCATCGAAGTCGACA
>CAYSMT010000236.1:0-544 GCA_964432135.1 uncultured Acidobacteriota bacterium | reverse complement strand
CGCGAGCAGCCTGAGAGCCATCAAGGATGATACCTGGAGTTCCACCCTGAGCCTCGTTGAGATGGCAGGAAATCTCGTCGCTGTAGGTACCGTCACCATCGAGATCCGCTTTGCAAGTGTGGCTCATTACGGGAGTCGTCAAGGCGGCACTACTGAAGGACTCGCTTGATAGACCGACCTCATTGGAGAACTGCCGCACAGCCAGATCACTGGGAACGCGCTGGAAGTACTGACCCCAGTTCGCGTAGAGCTTATGGCGTCCATCACCGAGAACATCCCAGGAAATACCAAGCCGAGGCGCCGTTTCCGCGTCAAAGTTGTAGGTCTTGGCCTTGTACTCCGTCGATCCGGCAGCGAGAGCACTCGAGATGGTCGTCACGGGCAGCGTAAAGGTGCCCGCGCCCGCAAGCTCCTGCTCAGTATAGCGCAGGCCCACCTTGACATTGATGTTGGCCGTCGCATCCCAGCCAACCTGGATGAAGTAATTATCTTCGATTGAATTTGTGAAATCAGCATCCGGACCGAAGGCAGTCCGGGTCACGTT
>CAYSMT010000235.1:0-5255 GCA_964432135.1 uncultured Acidobacteriota bacterium | reverse complement strand
GACGTTCCCGGACAAGCTCGAAAGTTAGCGACAAAGGAAGAGATGGTCAAGGATTGATCGGACAGATTCGAACGGTTTCCAAAACCTTCGATGACCGAGTCCTCGCGCACCTGCTTGATCCCGTCGCTCCCAATCGGTTGTCCAGAGCCATCCGCACTGCTCCGAACCTTTCCTCTCGTGACCGCCGAGGCCGACCTAGCTGCCGGTAAGCAGCGCGGTCCTCAAGACCACGGCAGTCTCCTTGCGGCGAATATAGGTCCAGCGACTCCGACGGCAAGCCCGGCACCTCAGAGAGCTTGATAGAACGGGATAGGAGGAAGGGCTCTGCCGCCGTAAAGCCGCGCTAGGCAGGGACTTTGGCTATCAAATCGTGGCGATGGCCTCGATCTCGACGCGCACATCTCGGGGAAGACGAGCGACCTCCACAGCGGCGCGGGCCGGCCGGTGACCAGCGAAAAACTCCTCGTAAACGGCGTTCATCTCGGCGAAGTCATGCATGTCGGCGAGGAAGACTGTCGTCTTGACTACGCGATCGAGCGCGCTCCCGGCCGCAGTGAGGACCGCCGAGAGGTTCACCAGGACCTGACGGGTCTGCCCCGCCGTATCTTCACCGACGATCTCGCCAGAGACGGGATCCATGGCGATCTGACCTGAGCAGAAGACAAAAGACCCGGCAATAGCCGCCTGGCTGTACGGGCCAAGGGCGGCGGGAGCTTTGGACGTCGCGACAAGTTCGATCTTCATCAAGGCCTCCAGAATAGGCATGATTGTAGCAGGCGCAGCACGCTGGATTCCGCAAACAAGACGAGACCGAAAGCCGCTCCGAGACAAGATGCAGATCAAAATGCCAACGTGGAAAATGGCCTCAAGGAGCGATACGCTCGACCTTGTAGATACCTTCGATGCGCCCAATACGGTCGATCAAACGCTCGACCTGCTTGCGGTCCTCGACCTCCGCGACGATGCGAATCGTCCCCTCTCCCCCCTCATCGACCACCGCGTCGGCGTGGCGAATGTTGACCTTCTCCCGCTCGAGCAGCTCAGCAACCCGCGCCAGACGCCCAGGACGGTTGGCGGTCAGGATGCGTAGCCCGACGCGGAAGCGGTTCGACGCAACGCTTCCGGCCCACTCGACCTCGATCGCCCGATCGGGCTCGAGCAACAGGTTCTCGAGGTTCGGGCAATCTTCCTTGTGCACCGAGACACCCCGGCCGCGCGTGATGTAGCCACGAATGGCATCGCCGGGAATGGGATTACAGCAACGAGCAAGGTTGATCATCGTATCGCCGAGACCCTGAACTCGGACTTTGTCCCGATCCCTGCCGAGGGCCCGGCGCACTTTGGAGAAGATTGTTTTCGTCGCTCCGGCCTCGGAGGGCTTCTCACCAGGCGCCACGAGCTTGATGAAATCTCCGGGAACGACACGGCCGTGACCCACGGCGGCATAGAGATCATCCATGTCGTGCAGACGCAGCTCCTTGAGCGCACGAGAGCGCAGCTCGGGTGTGAGCTTCTTGATGCTCACGCCGTAACGCCGAAGCTCCTTCTCGAAGAGCGAGCGACCGAGCTCGATGGAGCGCTGCCGCTCGATGCGCTTGAGATACGCGCGGATCTTGCTGCGCGCCCGAGCCGTCTTGACGATGCTCAGCCAGTCCCGACTCGGGGCGCTCCCCTTTTGGGTCATGATCTCGACGATGTCGCCGTTTTGCAGCCCGGTTTTGAGCGGTACGAGCTTGCCATTGACCCGAGCCCCCACGCACTCGTGTCCGACCTCGGTGTGGATCGCGTAGGCGAAGTCGATCGGCGTTGCATCCCGCGGCAGCGAGATGACCTTTCCCTTGGGAGTGAAGACACGCGCTTCTTCCGGGAAGAGATCGATCTTGACGTACTTGAGGAACTCGCGGGAATCACCCACGTCCTGCTGCCAATCCATCACTTGTCGAAGCCACTCGACACCAGCGACCTCTTCGTTGGTAAAACGACCCTTGTCCTTGTAACGCCAGTGAGCGGCAATGCCATGCTCGGCGAGCTCATGCATCTCCCGCGTTCGGATCTGAATCTCGAAGGGAAAACCCCTGCTCGACATGACCGAGGTGTGCAGCGAGCGGTAGAGGTTCGGCTTGGGCATCGCGATGTAGTCTTTGATCCGCCCCGGCACCGGCGGCCAGGTACCATGGATGATCCCCAACGCCCCGTAGCAGCTCTTCACCGAGTCCATGATGATGCGAAAGGCGACGACATCGTAGACCTGCTCGACATCGATCTCCTGAACACGCATCTTCTTGCGGATTGAGTAGACACTCTTGACCCGACCGCTGATCTCCGCCTCGAGCCCATGCTCGCTGAGCTGCTCTTCCAGGGTGCGACCCACCTCACGGATCAAGGTGGCGATAACCTCTTTTTTGGCTTCGAGGTGGGCCACGAGTTCACGGTAGATCTCCGGCTCGCCGTGGCGCAGCGAAAGATCTTCAAGCTCGTGCTTCATCTGCCCAAGACCCAGGCGGTTCGCCAGCGGAACGTAGATCTCCATCGTCTCCGCGGCGATACGCTCGCGCTTATGGTCGGGCAGATAGCCGAGGGTCCTCATGTTGTGCAGTCGATCTGCCAGTTTGACGAGCACGACACGGATATCGTCGACCATGGCGAGAATCATCTTGCGCAGATTCTCCGCCTGTCGATCCGCCGCCGAGGCAAAATCGAGACGCTTGAGCTTCGTCACCCCATCAACAAGACTCGAGATCTCGTCGCCGAACTTCTCCTTGATTTCGCGAGCCGTGGACTCCGAGTCCTCCGCATCCTCGACGGTGTCATGCAACAGACCCGTCGCGACGGTCGGCACATCCAGGTCGAGATCAGCCAGAACGTAAGCCACGGCTAGGGGATGGACGAGATAGGGTTCGCCGGAGTAGCGGCGCTGCCCTCGATGAACCATGGCGCTGAAAATGTAGGCACGACGCAACAGCTCGACATCCGCCTCCGGGCGAGTCGTCTCGACGCGTTCCTGGATGTCCTCGTATCGTATCAAGGGCCAAGACCTGTCAGTCACCACGATCTTCGAGCCGAGTATACGGCCCGGCGCCTGCCCTGAACAGAAAGGAGGCAGGCACGAGGCCTGCCTCCTGCGATCAAACCATTTCTTGGCGGGCTCAGGAGCTTACCTTGACACCGCTGCGATGTCGCGCCTTCCTGGCGCCGGTACCCCCAAAGAGCCGCTGCCAGATCATCAGAATCGGGCTGGCGATGTAGATTGAGGAGTAGGTTCCAACGACGATGCCGACAAGGAGCACGAAGGCAAAGGGATGGATCACTGGTCCACCGAGGAAAAAGAGCGAAGCGACGGCAAGCAAGGTCGTCAATGAAGTGATCAGCGTTCTCGAGAGGTTCTGGTTGATAGAGAGGTTGATCATCTCACTCAAGCGGCTCTCGCCGTGATCGCGAATATTCTCCCGGATGCGATCGAAGACGACGATGGTGTCATTGACGGAGTATCCGACAAGGGTCAAGAAAGCAGCAACGACGGGTAGGTTGGCCTCCATCCCCATTAGAGAGAAGGCACCAAGGGTGATCACCGTGTCGTGCACAAGAGCGATGATCGCGGCCAGGCCCCACTGGAACTTGAAGCGGAACCAGATGTAGATCAGCATCCCACCTAGCGCACCGAGGATGGCGCCGAAAGCCTTGTTGCGCATCTCACCCGAGATCGAAGCCTCGATGAACTCCTGCCCGCGCAGCGCGAAGGGCCCGACAAAGGCGTTCTTCTCGAGGAAGGCACGCGCCTGATCGCTGACCTGTGGGAGCTTGAGAGCGTCTTCAAGAGTCGGAAAAACGCCGCCATGCTGCTTGCGATCAACGCTGATCGCCTCCGCAGCGGCCGCCGCGCTCAACTCGTCCATCCCAAAATCGACCATGGTACGCTCAAGGGTCACTTGGTCGGCGGTGTTCAGGTCGATCATGCCCTGAGCGATCTTGTCACGGACCTCCTGCGGCCGCAGCGCCTCAACGATGAGCTTGCCCATGTCGCGATCTCGCGAGCCTTCTTCCTCACCCTCGGGAAGCGGGACACGCACGACGATCTCAGCACCGTCAGATCCGCCAAATGCCGTCACAGAAGAACCCGAAAGTCCCTGCTCGATGAGTTGAGCACGCACCTCCTCGATAGCCGGCGGGTCGATATAGCGCAAAATGACGTGGGCGCCCCCCGCGAACTCGACGCCCTTCTTGATGCCATCGACCGCCACGATGCCGATCGAGGCGATCACAAGCAACGCGGAGAGGCCGAGCGCCATACCCCGCATGGCCATGAAATCGAACTTGGTTTCGCCAACGATGCGCATGCTGCGCCTCCCCTCAGATCGACAGCCGCTGAACCGCCCGATCCCCAAGAACCAAGCCGAACAGCGTCTTCGAGACGAAGATCGCGGTGAAAAGGGACGCGATGATGCCGACGCTCAAGGTCACGGCAAAACCCCTGACCGGCCCGGTCCCGTATTGAAGGAGGAACATCGCCGCGATCAGCGTCGTGATGTTGGCGTCGAAAATGGCGGACAAGGCCTTACCGAAACCACTGTCAAGAGCGCCTCGGATGGTCTTGCCCGAGGCGATCTCTTCACGAATGCGCTCGAAAATCAGCACATTCGCATCGACGGCCATGCCGACTGTCAAGATGAAACCCGCGATGCCGGGCAGGGTCAAGCTCGCGCCGAAGTACGCGAGAGCCGCCGCTACGAGCAGCAGGTTCAACAGCAACGCCGCGACAGCATTGAGACCGGAGAGCTTGTAGTACAAGGCCATGAAGATCATCACGAGCAAGAAGCCGATAGCTGCAGCACGAATACCGTCCTGGATCGAGTCCCAACCGAGAGACGGGCCGACGGTTCGTTCTTCGATGGTGATCACACGGGCAGGCAGAGCGCCGGCACGCAACACGAGCGCCTGGTCGTAGGCCTCCTGACGCGTGTAATTGCCCTCGATCTGCCCCGAACCAGGAAGCTCGGACTTAATCACCGGCGCCGAGCTGATCTTGCCATCGAGGATGATCGGCATCTGCCGACCAATGGACGCGCGGGTCGCGTTGGCCAAGCGATCCATCGCGCCGACTTGGCATTGGAAGGAGACGACGTAGTCTCCCCACTGACCGCGCCGCACCCGAGCGTCCTGCAGATCGGCGCCCGTGATGATGGCGCTCTTCTCGACCGCGTACCAAGCGGTGATGGTGCGCTCAGAAGTCTCCTTGTTGACGGTTTCCTGGGGCAGGA
>CAYSMT010000234.1:0-5269 GCA_964432135.1 uncultured Acidobacteriota bacterium | reverse complement strand
CACTTTCGATGTTCCGGTGGGCACTTACCACTGTGTGACTTTGACGGTCTCTGCTATCGAGGTGGTGGATGGCGAGACGACCTGCTCGGTGACCTTCAGCCGCAGGCCTCCTGAGGTTCCCAAGGCTTGCTTCCGAAACGGTCTGTTCACGGTGAAAGAAGACGGTAGCTACACTGTTCTTGTGGACCTCCCGGTTGTCTCCGCATCCTGTGCAGCGGATGGTACGCCGAGATTTGGTGAGTTCTCTTCACCGTCGATTCAGCCCGTCCTATAGCCGTGTCGCGGCTTCGCGTCGTCGCGCTCTCCGCCTGGAATGAGCGGGTGGGGGCGCGGCGCGCTGCTTTTTTGCGTGGCCGGTGGGTTGCCGGTGGGTTGTGGCTCGCGCTCGCCTTCGCGACCTCTTCTGTCCAGGCGGAGAACCCGGCGGTCTTGCCGTCGCTTCCCGTACGCAACTATCAACCGGTTCAGCTCGTCTTCCCAGCCCCCGCTCTCGATGGGGTGTCGCTCGTTCCACCGGGTGCGTGGGTTTTTGGCACGGCTTTCGTCGAGAGCAATACAATGAACCGCAGCCGTGGGGAGGCCGGCACAAGCTCGTTGCTGATCGACCTCGAGACGACCCGTTTCGAGCTGTCCGCACGCACCGGGCTCTCGCGGCGCTGGGAGCTTGGTCTGACGCTGTCCTTCCTTCGCCGTTGGGGCGGCTTTCTCGACGCGCCGATCGAGTCGGTCGAGCGTGTCGTCGGCCAGCTCAATCCAGCGCGGGAGGCGCGAGCGCGCAACGAGGTGCGCCTTCGCTACGAACGACTCGGAGCCCCAGTTTTCGACCTTGAAAAGACGAGCAAAAGCGGGCTTGGCGATGCGACGGTCGACCTGCGTTTCGCTGCCTGGCGTTCGTCGGACGATCTCACGCGTCTCGTCCTGCGTTTCGGGGCTGAGCTGCCCACAGGCAACGAGGACGCGCTCTTCGGCAACGGTGGCATCGACCTCTTCGCCGGGATCGAGGCGGAGCGGTGCAGCGGCGCGTGGGCCTGGCGTGGCCAGCTCAGCTTCATCTTCCCTGATGACTTCCTGCCCGAAGCCGGCCTCGAGAGCTCGCCTTTCGCCACGGCCAGTGCGGGCTTGGCATGGCAGATGAACTCGCGCATCGCATGGATTGGCCAGCTCGATTACTACGGCTCCGCGCTCTCGGCCACCTTCACCCGAGAGCTCGAGAGCGGGCTGTGGGAGCTGGCAGCCGGTATCAGTTTGCGCCTGGGCCCCGCCCTCGAGCTCCAGATTGGCGGTGTCGAGAACCTCGTCGTCGAGCCGGGCGCTGACTTTTCGTTGATCACCCGCCTTGTCTACACAACGCATGGCCGGGTTTTTCGAAGCGCTCCTCTCCATCGTCGTTAGCAAGAGACAGGCGATGTCTCTCCGGCGACAGGCGCGCATTTCCGTTGGCTCGCCTGCATTTTGCGGAGGTCTTCGCCGGCGCGCGGGAGCTATCGTAGCTCTGGTTCTTCGAGCGGAACCGGGCAATGCTCGCGCCGGCCGCAGTCCTCGCAGAGCGCACCCTCCCACAGCTCGTCGAACCAGGTGAGGACGGGGTCGATCAGTTCCGGAGCTGCGCTGCAGACGCCCGCCTCGAAGTTGCGGCGCGTGGGGCTCTTTGCGCCGAGTCCCGCGCCTGTGAGATTGGCGCTGCCGAGATACATCCACGCGGCGTCGACGATGACGGCTTTGGTGTGTACTCGCGGGCAGCGTCGCAAAGTCAGTTCCTCGGGCAGCGCTTCACATAGCTCGTCGAGGGCCGCGCTGCTGGGGACGCCGGCGTGGAGCACGCGCACCTCGACCCCTCGCTTGGCCAGTGCGCGTAGCACGGCGATGATCGAGCGCGCGCGGGAGCCGCCATCTTCGGGGACGAGCATCGCCTTGAAGTCGGCTGTGGCAATGGCGAGGTCGACCTGGGCACTCTCTATACCAGCGTAGACGACCCGCGCAAGGTGCTCACGACCCAGGACGAGGGAGGCCTCGCCGTGCGGCGCGTCGGCCTCAGTGGTCGACGCCGCCGATGCTTTCCCTCTCTGCCTTCGTCGTCTCACGCCGTGTCTCCGCTTGTCCGCGTGTGCTGCCTCGGGTTGTAGAGCCAGCGCAGGTCCTCAAGGATCTGGTAGCTCGAGGGCACGATGATCAGCGTGACGAAGGTCGCGAAGAGGACACCAAAGCCGAGGGAGACCGCCATCGGGATCAGGAACTGGGCTTGCATGCTCCTCTCGAGCAACAGCGGCGTGAGCCCGGCGAAGGTCGTGATCGAGGTGAGGAGGATCGGGCGGAAGCGTGCGCGTCCGGCGACGCGAATCGCCTCGCCCATCGGCACGCCCTCGGCAAGGCGCCGGTTGATGTAGTCGACCATCACGAGGCTATCGTTGACGACGATTCCGGTCAGCGCGACGATGCCGAACATCGAAAGGATGGTCAGATTCATGCCCATCAGGACGTGACCCCAAACGGCACCGACGAGGCCGAAGGGAATCGCGCTCATCACGATCAGCGGCTGAATGTAGGACTTGAAGGGGATCGCGATCAGCGCGTAGATCGCGATCAGCGCGAGGAAGGCGCCGTGGCGCAGGCTCCTCATCGTGTCGGCTTGTTCACGGGACTGTCCCTCAAGGGTGTAGCGCAAGCCGGCACTGCGCGAGAGGATCTGCGGGAGCACGCGCATTTCCAGGTCGGCGATAATCTCGCTTGCGTTACCTTTTGTGTCATCCACGCCGGCGGTGACATTGACGACGCGGTTGCGATCGACCCGGCGGATGACAGCATAGCCTCTTCCGAGCTGGGCTTGGGCGACCTGAGTAAAAGGGATCTCAGCCCCCTGCGCGGTGCGGATGCGCATCTCGTCTAGGTCGCCCAGGGAGCGGCGCTGTGTCTCAGGGTAGCGCACCATGATGCGTACATCGTCGCGCTCGCGCTGAATGCGTTGGGCTTGTTCGCCATAGAAGGCTTGGCGGACCTGGCGGGCGAGCTGGGAGAGGGTCAGCCCGAGCGACTCCGCCTCAGGCTTGATCCGCAGCTTGATCTCCTGTTTGCCGGGCCGGTAGGAGTCGGCGACGTCAAAGGTGCCGGGGTAGCTGGCGATAGCTTTCTTGAGCTCTT
The DNA here is from genome assembly GCA_964432135.1 of uncultured Acidobacteriota bacterium. Taxonomy (GTDB): domain Bacteria; phylum Acidobacteriota; class Polarisedimenticolia; order J045; family J045; genus JANTFM01. The sequence continues at coordinate 2,134 of CAYSMT010000234.1, read as the reverse complement.
CGGCTGCCTCGCGTAGCGCGACGATATCTGACCCAGAGAGCTGGACGTTGATCGCCTCCCCGGGGCTGAAGAGCGACGAGGTGAAGGCCAGTTCCACCGCGTCGGGAATCGTCCCTGTCAGCTTGCGCCAGCGGTTGACAATCTCCGTGCTCGAAACCTTGCGCTCCTCGGCATAGGCCAGCTCCACGGCCACTTCACCGAGGTGTCCTCCCGTCGATGACTGCGCAAGGCCCCCGGCGTGGGATTGGCGGATCTCGGTTACAGGTTGCTCGCCCACCGACGAGAGCATGTGTCGGACGATGCTCTGTCCGGGGGCGGCGCCACGGGCATCGAACTCGTCCCGGGTCGCAATGGCCGCGCGTTCGAGCTGCTCGATGGCGCGGGCGGTCGTCTGTGCTGGTGTGCCTTGGGGCATCGTCAAGGTCGCTGTGATGAAGTCGGCTTCGGCATCGGGAAAGAAGGTGAATTTCACAAAGCCGCCGCCTACGAGACCGGCGGTGAGTAACAAGGTTGTCAGGCCGATCGAGATCGTCAGATAACGCCATCTCAACGTGAGATCGAGCGAGGGGCGATATACGCGCTCAATCCACCCGTCGAGCAAGCCGCTGAACCAGCGCTGGAAGATGCGCCACCGGCGCACGAAGGCGTTGCCTACGCCCTTTTTCTGTCGATGGAGATGACGCAGGTGCGCGGGAAGTACGCAGAGGGATTCGACGAGTGAGAAGACCAGGGTCGGGATCACGATCAGGGGGATGGTGGTCATGATCTTGCCCGTGCGTCCTTCGACGAAGAGCAGTGGCGAGAAGGCGGCGATCGTCGTCAGCACCGCAAAGATGACGGGTGTCGAGACCTCGCCCGTGCCCCGGATCGAGGCCAGAACGCTGTCCATGCCTTGCTCCTGGTAGCTATGGACGTTTTCGCCGACGACGATGGCGTCGTCGACGATGATCCCGAGCACGACGATGAACGCAAAGAGTGAGATCAGGTTGATCGAAACACCCATCATGGGCATCAGCCATAGCCCGCCGAGGAAGGAGATCGGAATGCCGAGGCTGACCCACATCGCGATGCGAAAGCGCAAGAACAGCGCCAGGGTGATGACGACGAGGATGAAACCTGCGATACCATTGCGCAAAAGCAGGTTGAGGCGATCCCTGAGCACCTTGGACATATCCTGCCAGGGGGCGACCGTGATGCCCTCTGGAAGCGAGGGGCGGATCTCATCGATATAGGCCTTGACCTTGCTGGCCACCTCGAGCGCACTTTGATCGCCGACGCGAAAGACCTTGAGCATCACCGCCCGCCGGTCATCGAAGCGAGAGAGCTGGTCGGTATCCTCGAAGCCATCGATGACCTGAGCGACTTGGCCGAGGGTGATCCGTGAGCCATCCGGACGCGTCAGCAGCACGAGATCTTCGAACTCCTTTCCGCGGTAGGCTTGTCCTTTGGCGCGCAGCAGGATTTCTCCGCCCGCGGTCTTGATCGATCCTCCCGGGAGATCGAGCGACGAGGCGCGAACGGCGTTGGCGACGGCGGACAGGCTCAGGCCGTACTTGCGCAGCGCTTGCTCGGAGACCTCGATCGAGACCTCGTAGGGGCGAGCGCTCGCCAGGTCGATGACCGTGATGCCGTCGATGGCGAGCAGGTCGTCGCGAACCCTCTCTGCGATGGCTTTGAGCCCCGCCTCGTCCGTCTCGCCGTAGACGGCGACGTTGATCACGCTGCGTCGCGTGGTCAGCTCGGTGACGACGGGTTTCTCGGTCTGTTCGGGAAAGGTATCGATTCCATCGACTCGGGATTTGATCTCATCGAGTAGCTTGCTCGCGTCGGCGCTTTCGAGCAGCTCGACCATCACCGTACCGACATTCTCGGAGGCCGTCGAGGAGACCTTCTTGATGCCCTCGAGCCCTTGGATCGCTTCTTCGATCCGGATGCACACCCCCTCCTCAACCTCTTCCGGAGCCGCGCCGCGATAGACAACGGCGATCGAGATCATGTCCATGTTGATCTCCGGAAAGGTCTCGAGCTTGATCTGCCGGGCCGTCACGAGGCCCATCGCGATGATCACGAGCATGATCAGGTTGGCGGCGACGGGGTTGTTGACAAACCAAGCGATGACCCTATTCATCGGCGC
>CAYSMT010000233.1:0-5270 GCA_964432135.1 uncultured Acidobacteriota bacterium | reverse complement strand
TCGCTACGGTGTGGTAGAGGCAGAACACGTCCTATTGCATGAGCTCGAAGCCTCTGGTCACCCCCACGAGACCATCGACATCGTTGTGCTGAGCCACTTTCACTTCGATCACGCTGGAGGGCTGCTCTCTCCCTTTCGCGAGGGCACTACCCCAGAGTTGCTCTTCCCTAATGCCCGCTTCGTAGCCGGCGCTCAGGCATGGGAACGCGCCACCCACCCACACCCTCGCGACCGAGCTTCCTTCATTCCCGAGCTCAACCGTCTGCTCGAAGAATGTGGTCGGCTCGAACTAGTAACCGGCGAAACGAGCGAGGTTCTCGGAGCGGGCTATCGCTTCCACACCTCCCATGGACACACGCCGGGAATGCTCATCAGCGAGATCGATACGGACGAGGGCCCGGTCGCCTTCGTCGCGGACCTGATTCCGGGACGCCCCTGGACACACCTCCCGATTACGATGGGCTACGACCGTTTCCCCGAGTTACTGATCAACGAGAAAGCAACGCTGCTCGAGGCACTCATCGAGAGGAACGGCCGCTTATTCTACACCCACGATCCCGAGCTTGGTCTGGCACGCCTATCCCGTGACGAAAAGGGTCGCTTTGTCGGCCTCGACGACGAGGCCGACGGCTAGCGATGGGTCAGCGGCTCCGCGTGCATCCGCAGACACCTCAGCGACGATTCGTGGCCAAAGCTGCGGAGCTGCTTTCTCGTCATGGTGTGTTGATCATCCCGACAGACACAACCTATGCCTTCATCGCCCAACCCGGCTCGAAATCCGCGGTGGAGCGGATTTCACGCATCAAGCAGATCGATGGCAAGAAGAAGCTCTTCAGCCTCATCGTCCCCGACCTGTCCGACGTCGCCCGCTATGCGCTACTTGACAATCCCAACTACCGCATCCTTCGCCGCTTCCTACCTGGCCCCTACACCTTCGTTCTCCCGGCCACGCGCGAGGTACCGAGGATCCTGCTCACCAAGCGCAAGACGATCGGCCTTCGCGTCCCCAACAGCACGGTCTGCCGCGAGGTTGCCCTCGCAGCAGGAGGCGGACTGCTCGCAACGACCGTGCGCCTGTCAGGAGAAGCCGACGCGTTAATCGATCCCGATGAGATCGAACAACGCCTCGGCAGACTCGTTGACCTCTTCCTCGAGACAGGCTGGGGCGGCATCGAATCCTCGACGATGGTCGACCTGTCTGGCGAGGCTCCCGAGCTGCTCCGTGAAGGAGCAGGTGACCCAGAGCCTTTCCGCTAGCGCAGCAGGGCCACGCTTGCCAAGTTGAGCTCAACCCGGTGATGATCCACGCTGTGAAGACTGTCGCCATGGCGCGGGGATTCGAGATCTCGCCGCAGCCACGCGACCCCAGCAGGAGGATTCATGAACGACGCGGGTCGGGAACAGCTACGTCAGCCGGATCCGTCCGCGCAAAGCAAGCTTGGCACCTTCCTCGGGGTCTACACGCCGACGATCCTGACGATCCTCGGCGTGATCATGTACTTACGCTTCGGATGGCTCGTTGGCGAGCTCGGCCTTGTGAAGGTGCTCGTGATCGTCATTCTCGCGAAGTTGATCACCATGGTCACGACCCTCGCCTTCTCGGCTGTGGCGACCAACACCAAGCTCGGCGCAGGCGGCGCCTACTTCATCATCTCGCGCAGCCTCGGCTGGGAGCTTGGAGGCGCGATCGGCATTCCGCTCTATCTCTCCCAGACTCTCTCGGTCACTCTCTATGCCTACGGGCTCGCGGAATCGCTGCGCATTGTGTGGCCCAGCTTACCGCTGCTGCCCGTGGCCCTCGTAATCGTCGCTGCCGTGGGGGCGATGGCGCTCGCCGGCGCAGAGCGCGCCTTACGCGCCCAAGTGCCGATGCTGGGACTAGTTGCTCTATCTCTCACCGCGCTTGCTCTGGGCGTGTTCTTGCAAGAGAACCCGCGAGTACTCACCCTCAACACCCTCGATGGCACGCTTCCGTTCTGGGCGGGCTTCGCCATCTTCTTCCCCGCCGTCACCGGTGTGATGGCCGGCCTTGGCCTGTCTGGCGACCTCAAGAATCCGACCCGATCGCTGCCCCTCGGCTCGCTACTCGCGGTCGCAACGGGTCTGGTTATTTACCTCGTCGTCCCCGTGCTTCTGGCCTTGGGCGCGAGCCCAGACGCACTACGCGAGGAGCCGCTCGTTTGGGCCCGTATCGCGCCCCTCGGCCCCTTTCTCATCCTGCCGGGACTCTGGGCCGCGATCTTTTCTTCCGCTGTGGGCTCGATTCTCGCCGCGCCGCGTACGCTTCAGGCCCTCGCCCAAGACGGCATCGCGCCTTCCTGCCTGCGCAAAAAAGACACATCGCGGCGCGCGCTGCTGCCGGGGTTCTTCGTCTCCATCGCCATCGCGACCGGCGGCGTGTTCATCGGCAACCTCAATGCCGTCGCTGCCGTCGTAACGATGTTCTTCCTCACCGTCTATGGCACGACGAACCTCGTCGCTGCCTTTGAAGCCCTCAGCGGAGACCCTTCCTGGCGCCCCTCAATTCGCATTCCCTGGCTGATCTTTCTCGCCGGCGGCGCGGGCTGCCTCTTGTGCATGTTGCTGATCGATCCCCTCGTCGGCGTGCTAGCCTTCATCGCCGAGTTCATTCTCTGGCAACTTCTCTCTCGCCGATCGCGGGAGGAACGCTGGGGCGACGCGCGACGCGGTCTTTACGAAAACCTTATTCGCTGGGCACTCATCCGACTGGCCCGCAGGCCGCTCACGGCTCGGAACTGGCGCCCCCACGTGCTCGTCTTCGTCGACGACCCCATGCGTGAGCTCGACCTCGTCCGCTATGGGGTCTGGTTTAGCCAGGGACGCGGTGTTGTGACGGTCTGCCGACTCGTCGTTGGGCAACTCGAAACACACGGAAGAGACCTCTCAGCGAAACGAACGGAGATGCAGGCGCTCCTCGACGCCGAGAAGCTCGTCGTCTTCGCCGAGACGGATATCGTCGACCACCTCGTTGACGGCATCGTCAGCGTCACCCAAGCGAACGGGATGGCGGGGCTGAGCAGCAACACGCTACTTCTCGGCTGGCCCTCCGATCGCACGCTCCAAACCGAGTTTCTGCGGGCCGCCAGGAAGCTCGAACAGCTTGAGAAGTCAATCGTGCTCGGCCGGATCCGTCCACGCCATCAATTCGCACGCGAGCAGCGTACGATCCACGTCTGGTGGGGAGGCCTGCAACACAACAGTGAGCTCATGCTTCTGTTGGCCTATCTGTTGCAAAACAACCCCGAATGGCGGGGTTCAAATGTCAAAGTACTCAGTATTGCCTCGAGCCAAGTTGCCAAGGAGCAGACAGACCGTCACCTTGCCCGCGTCCTCTCCTCGATTCGGATGGAAGTCGAAATCGAGGTGCTCGTCAAGCCCCGGGAAAGCTCTGTGGCCGCCTTCATCGGCCACCAGAGCGAACACGCGGCCGTTGTCTTCCTCGGCCTCGCCTCGCCCAAGGCTGGAGAAGAGGAAGGCTACGCCGAGCGCATCGACACACTCGCGGGAAAGCTGCCGGTCGTCTTTTTCGTCCGCAACGCGAGCGTCTTCGTCGGAGATCTGCTCGAAACTCCTGAAGGAGAGTTCGCCCCGGAAGATACCGGCACAGGAGAGTGACCGATCCCGGCAATCACCTCCCTACCCCGGGTCCTGCCCCCCGCGAACTAAGCTGCCGAGGGCTGTCCTCCATCCCGCACCTCGCGAACGTTCGATGAGCTCCCGCACGGCACCACGCGCGCCACGCACCCGGCGGGGAGCCTGTGCGACGAGCAGGAAGTCCGCGCGACGGCCCCGCATCAACGCTCCCCGATCTCGACCGAAGCCCAGCGCCGACGCTCCAGCCAAGCTGGCGCGAAAGTAGGCTTCCGCTGGATCAGTACGGGCACGACCTCGGTGGACCCGCAGAAAGGTCTCCATGACCTCGAACATGTTCAGCTCGGGTCCGGCACCGACGTCGCTGGCCAGGCACCAGCGGACGCGGGCGGCCCGCACACCTTCAAGAGGCATCCGGCCACTGCCCAGAGCCAGATTAGAACTCGGGCAATGCACAAGCACGCTTCCGCGGCGGCGTAAAAGGTCGAGTTCGGGCCGCGTGAGGTGGACCCCGTGGGCCAGTAAGGTACGCGGCGTGAGGAGGCCGAAGCGATCGTAGACCTCCGCATAGCTCTCGCCGGGGAAACGCTCCGCGAGAGCCGCCCCTTCCGACCCCGTCTCCGCGATATGTGTCAGGATGAAGCTGCGCTGCCGGCGCGCCAAGACGGCTGCGCCGCGCAGCAGCCGATCACTGCAAGAAAGTGCGAAACGTGGAACGATCGCCGCGGTCTCCCCGTGACGCCGGACAAGAGCTCGGCTCGCGCTCAACCAGCGCGAGGCAGGACGCGCGAGCGCATTCGGAGCGATATCCATCAGCGGCGGGCCACAACGCAGTGGCACCGCGTTGCGACGCGCCCAGGCGAGCGCCTCGCGTGCTGCGAAGGGAAAAGGCGCTGCAAAGACCCCGGCGCCGACACTTCCCGCACGCTCGAGCGCCGCAAAAAAGAGCTCCACACCGCGGCGTGCGAAGCCTGGATCCGCGTGCCGAGCCTCCTCGGGGAAGACGCGCCGGTGCAACCATTCAAGCAACGGCTCGTGATAACGCCCGGCAATGGGAAGCTGAGGAAGGTGTACGTGAGGATCCCACAATGGCGCCATGATGAGCGCATCTGGCGAACCCATCGCTAGCCTCACGTGCGCCCAACGCGCGCTGGCGCGGCCGGCGTGGCAGATGACTCCGCTGTGATCCCAGACGAGGAGCCCATCACGCTCCCACAGGACGCTGCCATCAGGACGAGCCGTGAGCAAAGCGCCTCGAGCCGCGCGCAAGCTGCTCACGAATCCACCGCGAGGGTCCCCTGCGAGAGCTGAGCTGCCGGATCGAAGGCCCCCCGAATTCGGTGCATGTGGTCAAGGACCTCGCCCCCGTACTGCAGCGCGAGTGCCCGCGCCTTGAGCTTCCCCAGGCCATGTTCGGCCGCGACATTACCCCCCATCGCCGCCGCGATACGAATCATCTCCCAGAACAGCTTGCGCGCCCGATCGCCCTCACTGACATCGCGGGGGATGATGTTCACATGAACATGATCGTCACCGACGTGGCCGAAAATGGCGCGTTCAAATCCTTCACGATCAAGCAGCTCACGGTATGCGGCGAGCATCCTCGGCGCCTGCCCCTGAGGTACCGCTGTGTCCGTGCTGATCTTCTGCACGCCACG
>CAYSMT010000232.1:0-5272 GCA_964432135.1 uncultured Acidobacteriota bacterium | reverse complement strand
GGAGCTACGCGCCCACTCTTGGCAAGGCCATCGGGATGGCCTATGTGCCACCGGAGTACGCCGAGCCCGGTCGCAGCTTCGCCATTGATGTTCGCGGCCGGCGCCTCGATGCGTTCACGACGCCCATGCCGTTCTATCGTCGCCCGCGACCGCTCAGGAGGAAGGGCTGAGCTTGCTCGGCTAAGCCCTGAGTGGCGACCTCGCTTCGCCAGCTCAGGTAGCAAGGAGAGACACCATGCCGCGTGCACAGGACTGTCGTTACACCAAAGACCACGAATGGGTGCATCTCGAAGGCGACGAGGCCGTCGTGGGTATCACTGACTTCGCACAGAAGGAACTCGGCGACATCGTTTACGCGGATCTCGGCGAGACGGGAAGGAGCGTGGCGGCCGGTGACGAGATCGGCACCATCGAATCGGTTAAGGCCGTTGCCGAAATCTATGCTCCTGTCGCAGGAGACGTGTTGGTCGTCAACGAGGGCCTTGCCGATGCCCCGGAGTTGCTCAACAGCGACCCGCTGGGAGAGGGATGGTTGATGCGCTTGCGCGTCGCCAACGTGGCGGAGGTGGAGTCCCTGATGAATCTGTCGGATTACCAGGCCTATCTGGAAGAAGAGGGGCAGTAACGCACCATGAGTTGCTATCGGTACCTGCCGCACGCCATGATCGATCGTCAGGAGATGCTCGCGGCCATCGGTGTGAAGGAGATCGAGGAGTTGTTGCTCTCGATCCCCTCTGCCTTGCGGATTTCGTCGTTGGATCTTCCCGAGGCTCAGCCGGAGCCCGAGCTGGTCTCCGGGATGCGTGCGCTGGCGTCGCGGAACCTCAACGCCTCCGAGAACCCCTGCTTTATCGGCGGTGGAGCCTATCAGCACGCCATGCCCGCCGTCGTGGATGCCCTGATCAGTCGCAGCGAGTTCTTCACGGCTTACACGCCGTACCAACCAGAGATCTCCCAGGGGACACTCCAGGCGATCTTTGAGTTTCAGTCCTTGGTGTGTCTTCTGACGGGGCACGAGGTCGCCCAAGCGTCGCTCTACCACGGTGCGGCGGCCTTCGTTGAAGGCCTCCTGCTGGCGCACCGCGCCCAGCGCAAAAGGCGCCGATTACTTGTTGCGGCGTCTGTGCATCCACACTACCTCGAGAGCTTGCGGACGTACCTCCGTCACCTCGAGTTGAGTGTTGAAAGTGTTGCCGTCGATGTGCAAACAGGCCGGATTGATGAGCAAGACCTGGGATCCAAGTTAGGGCCCGATGTCGTCGCTTTCGGCATGCAGAGTCCGAACTTCTTCGGCGTGGTCGAAAGGTCGGATCGCATCGCCACAGCCGTCCATGAGGCCGGTGCGCTGCTCGTCTCGGCTTTTGCCGAGCCATACAGCCTCGGGATGTTGCGTGGTCCCGGTCAGCTAGGTGCCGACATCGCTGTCGGCGACTTCCAGGCTTTCGCGACTGGTGTGAGCTTCGGTGGCCCCTACGTCGGTGTGCTCAGCGCGGGCCGCAACTTCGTTCGCCAGCTTCCTGGGCGTATCGTCGGCGAGACGCTGGATGCCGCAGGTGAACGGGGCTACGTTCTGACTCTTTCCACCCGCGAGCAGCACATCCGACGCGAGAAGGCGACCTCGAACGTATGCACGAACTCCGGATTGATGGCTTTGGCGGCTACGATCCACCTCTGTCTCCTTGGTAAGCAAGGGCTAGCTCGGGCCGCCCGTCTGTCATACCACCATGCCCATGAAGCCCTGCATCGATTGACTGCGATCCCCGGTGTGCACCGTGTTTTCACCGGTCCGGTCTTCAATGAGTTTGCGCTGGAATTTGCGTGCCCGGTTGCCCCGATTGCGGATGCGCTAGGTGAAGTGGGGCTGATCGGCCCGTTGCCCTTGGGCGCCTTCGATGCTTCGCGGGAGCGGCAGGGTTTATTCGCCTTCAGCGAGCTGACGGGGCTTGAAGAGATCGCGCGTCTCGAGAGCGCGCTCAGGAGGGTGCTGTGAAAGCGTGTCAGCCATCACGTCGTGAGCCCCTGGTCTTCGAGCTCTCACGTCCGGGAAAGGCCGGCTACTCCCTTCCGACAGCTGAAATTCCCGACGTCGATGGCGAGATCGAAGACGAGCTCCTTCGTGATGAGATGCCGGGTTTGCCCGAATTGAGTGAGGTCGAAGTGCTGCGCCACTTCACGCGTCTTTCTCATCTAAACTACTGCATCGATGACGGTCTGCTGCCTCTCGGTTCGTGCACGATGAAGCACAATCCTCGGGTCAACGAGCTTGTCGCGCGCCTTCCCGGTTTCGCGGCGGTGCACCCCCTTCAGAGCGCCGCGACCTCCCAAGGAGCCCTTGAGGTCTGTGAGGGGCTTGAGCGCCACCTCGTGGCCATCACCGGAATGGACGCCTTCACTTTGCAGCCTTCTGCCGGTGCGCACGGAGAGTTTACGGGGATGATGCTCATCCGCGCGCTCCTCGACGCGCGCGGAGATGAGCGGTGTTGCGTTCTTATTCCGGACTCCGCTCATGGAACGAATCCGGCGAGCAGCGTCTTCTGCGGCTTCGTGCCCGAGACGATTCCGTCGGGATCAGACGGTCGGATTGATCTCGAACTCCTGCGTGAGCGCGTCGCGAAAGGCGATGTCGCGGCCATCATGCTGACCAACCCCAATACGCTTGGCATCTTCGAGAGTGGCATCGCAGAGATCTGCGCGGCGGTGCATGAGTACGGAGGGTTGGTCTACGGCGACGGCGCCAACATGAACGCCATGCTCGGTCTGACGCGTCCCGGCGATCAGGGCATCGACGTCATTCACCTCAACTTGCATAAGACCTTCGGCACACCGCACGGCGGCGGAGGTCCGGGCTCGGGACCGGTCGGTGTGCGAGGTGAGTTGGTTGACTTCTTGCCGGTGCCACGCGTTGTGCGCGAGGGTGATACTCTGCGCCTCTCGGATGCCTTCCCGCGGAGCATCGGTCGTGTGGGCGCGTTCCAGGGTAACTTCGGGATGCTAGTGCGCACCCTCGCCTACATCAGAGAGTATGGCGCCGACGGCCTGCGCCGGGTTGCCGAGGATGCCGTGCTCAACGCGAACTACTTGCGCTCTGAGCTCTCTGGCACGCTGGATCTGCCCTACGACACGCCGACGATGCATGAGGTTGTGTTCTCAGACCGCTCGCTGGAGAAAGAGACAGGCGTTACGACGATGGACCTTGCCAAAAGGCTGATCGACTTTGGTTTCCATCCGCCGACAGTCTATTTTCCCCTCGTCGTGCATGGAGCGTTGATGATCGAGCCCACCGAGACCGAGAGCCGCGAGGAGCTCGACATCTTCGTCGCGGCCATTCGCGAGATCTGTCGCGAGGCGCGCGAGACGCCGGATGTCGTCAAGCAGGCGCCGTGGACGGCGCCTCGGCGACGGCTCGACGAGGTGCGGGCCAATCGCAAGCTCATCCTGAGGTGGGAGGAGTCAACCGACCGAAGTTGCTGCTAGCCTTCCACGTCGCGTGGTTGAAGGGATGGTCCCTTGATCCCTGCCAGCGCGATAAGGCGGCGTAGCGTTTCATAAGGCAGCCCCACGACGTTGCTGGCAGAGCCGCGGATTTCTTCGATGAACCACCCCGCCGCGCCCTGGATCGCGTAGGCGCCGGCCTTGTCGTAGGGTTCGGTACCGCGTAGGTAGGACAATATCTCTTCTTCCGGGAGCTTCGCGAAACGAAGCTTGGTCCGAGAGAGATCCGCGTGAAGCTTGCCTCGTGCATCCAGGAGCGCGAGGCCGGTGATGACCTCATGCCATCTCCCGGAAAGCGTGCGCAACATTTTGTGTGCGCTGGCGGCGTCCACAGGCTTGCCAAGAACTTGCCCTTGACAGACGACGAGCGTGTCCGCGGCGAGGATGACGCGTCCTGGCCGCTCGCTGAGAGCGCGTAGGGCTTTTTGTTGAGCGAGGCGCAGGACCGCCGCGGCGCCCTCTTCATTCTCGAGCACGTTTTCGTCAATCGTGACGGGGTGCAGCTCGATAGCCCACCCCAGCCGGCGGAGTAACTCTCTGCGTCGGGGGGAAGCCGAAGCGAGGAGCAAAGGCTGCGCGGGGTCCTCTCTTTCGCTCACGGCGATTCTCCAGGGGAGGCCTACAGCGGCCGTGCCCTCTCGTTGGGAAGCCCTTTTTTTGCGGAGCGCGGCGCGAGCCCCTATTCTCGAAGGTAGGGTAGGTTATCTCATTGCTGTGGTAGCTGCCGCCGGGGCGGTGATGGTTGGGCCGCGGGGCGCCGGTGAGCGCGGACGGAGCGCAGTTGCGATTGCTCAGACAGCCAGCGGCGGGCCGTGGTGTCTTAGGACGCTTTGGGTTACTTGGTCTGTTCGCCGTCTTCGGCGGGCTAGGCCTGCTGCTTGCGGTGGCTGTGCCCGGGGCCCGGGCCGCCGGACGCGAGCCCCAGTTGCTGATCTTTGGCTCGGGCGAGGTCGACGGTTTCATCGACCAGTGCGGATGCTCTCGATTTCCCTTGGGGGGCTTCGATCGTCGCGCGGGCTATCTCTCGCTTGTGCGCAGCCAGTGGCCTCGCACCGTACATGTTTTGCTCGATGCGGGAAACTTTTCCGATCTCCCGGGCGCGGGAGGCGATGTCAAGACCCGTGGGATCATCTCGGCGATGAACCGGATGGGCTATCGCGCGTCTGGAATCGGCGAGCGGGACCTGCAGGGTGGTACCGAGCACCTGCTGCAGCTGACCTCCGAGGCGCGTTTTCCTCTGCTGTCCGCAAATCTTGTTCATGGCAATTCGCGAGAGCCCTGGCTCGATCCGGCGACGATCATCGTGGCGGGTAAGATCAAGATCGGCGTCATTTCCGTGACGCGCTACAACCCCGGTTTACGGATCCGCCTTCCCAACGGCGAGCGGGTTGTCAGCGAAGAACCGGCGGCGTCCCTCGAGAGCTTGCTTCCGTCGTTGCGTCGCGAATGCGATCTTGTCGTGTTGCTCGCGGCGCTCCCCCTCGATGACGCACGATCGATCGCACGCCGTGTCGAAGGTATCGATCTCATCCTTGGTGCCCACGGGAGCCGGGTGACCCAGCATCCGGTCTTGCAGGGTCGAACCCGCATCGTCTACTGCGGCAACGAGGGCAAGTTTATCTCTCAGGCCGCCGTCTACCGAGGCATGACCGGTGCGTTGTCCCTCGAGGCGCGTGTCGTGCAGCTCAAGCAGACGATCTCGCCCGATCCCGTCATGGAGCGCCACATCGTCGAAGTGCTTGCGGACGCGCAAGATGCCGAGCGCCTGCGTTTGACGGCC
>CAYSMT010000231.1:0-5277 GCA_964432135.1 uncultured Acidobacteriota bacterium | reverse complement strand
TGCGAAAGTCCCAATGCCGACGAGGGCGCCGTCGAGCGCGAGCGCGGGGCAGCAGAAGGCATGAGCGTTTCCAAACGGGAAGGGTCCCCTGCGGCCGCTCCGCATCGCGAACAGAAGGACGCGTCTTCACTCAGTTCCGCCGAGCACGCAGTACACCGTGTCATGCCTTCCTCCGAAGATCGACGCGCGAAACACGAAAATTCTCGAGCATCGCGCGAGAAGTATATCCGACCACTCGATGGGACCAGAGAACCGTCTAACGACCGCCACAAACCGCCCATCGCCGAGCCCGCCCACACGATCCGCAACGACGCATCGTCTTCGGGCGGTCTTTTCGTAACACCGTGTAACGCGCCGGTGCACTGAACCGTTCCTCCGGACACAGACGCCGCGCATCCCGCCGGACCGCCAGGAGAGCACCATGCATCGCCACGTCGCTCTAATCCTCCTTCTCGCCTTGCTACTCTCCGCCGTGCCGGGTTGTGCGAGTAGCTCGAGCGAGGCTACCGTCGTCCCTTCCCCCAAGATCGCCGACAAGGAAGCCGGTCAAGAAGCCGATATCGAGGCGGGCGAAGAAGAGGAAGCCCTTCCCGTCGAGGCCATACGGATTCGGCGGGCTCCTATCGAGGCCGTACTGCCTTCCTCGACGAGCCTCGAAGCCGAGCGTGCCGTCTCTGTCCACTCTCAAACATCAGGTCTCGTCCGTTTTCTCGGCGTCGAAGAGGGCGACACCGTACGCGAGGGCCAGCTCCTACTCCGCGTCGATGACGAGGAGCAACGCAGCGCCTTGCGCAAAGCCGAGGCACAACTACGAAAACAGCGTCGCGAGCTCGCACGCTACAAAAGGCTCTTCGAAGATAAGTTATTGTCAGATCAAGATTTTAACGAATCACACTACCAGCTTGAACAGCTCGAAATCGCCTTCGACGATGCTCGCCGACGTCTCGACTACACGCGTGTCAAGGCACCCATCTCGGGAACCGTTAGCGTGCGTTCAGTCCAATTCGGCGATCGCGTCCAGGAAGGCCAGCAGCTCTTCGAGATTGTCGATCTCGACTCGCTCATCGCGCCGGTTTATCTGCCCGAAAAGCGCCTTGAGGAGCTCCGCGTCGGGCAGACAGCGCGTATCGTCGCGAAGGCCCTCGGCGAACACTCCTTCGAGGGCGTTGTCAAGCGTATCGCACCGACAGTCGACGCCAAAACGGGCACGATCAAGGTCACCATCGCCGTCGGCCGGCGCGATGGCCTGCGGCCAGGAATGTACGTCGACCTGGGCCTGGTAACGGCACAGCACGGCAACGCCATCCTCGTACCCAAACGCTGCCTCGTATATGACCGCGACCAGGTCTTCCTCTTCCGGATCGACGGAGATCAACGCGCTGAAAGGGTCTTTGTCGAAGCGCAGCTTGAAAACAGAGATTTCGTCGAGCCCCGAGAGGGCTTTGAAGAGGGCGATCTGCTCGTCACAGCCGGCCAAGCGGGGCTCAAGGCCGGCGCGCTCGTCGAGATCGTCGATGTACTCGCATCAGCGAGCGCCGAAGGAGACAGTTCCTCGTCCAATGCCAGCGCCGGAGCATCCCAGTGAGCGAGTCGAACGCTCGTCGCTCATTCCTCACCACGCGGCCGGTCGCCATCTTCATGGTCTTCGTCGCCGCCACGGTCTTTGGCCTCCTCTCCTACGAACGGCTTCCGCTACGGCTGATGCCCAAGCTAAGCTATCCGACGATTACGGTGCGCACGCAGTATCCCGGTGCCGCCCCGGAGACCGTCGAGAACGAGATCAGTCGCCCCATCGAGGAGGTCGTCGGCGTCGTTCCCGGCCTCGAGCGCATCAGCTCCGTCTCGCGCGCGGGTATCTCGGATGTGGTGCTCGAGTTTTCCTGGGACGAAGACGTCTCCGACGCGAGTCAGGCCGTGCTCGAAAAGCTCGACCAGGTTTTCCTTCCTGCGCAGGCAAAGCGGCCGTTACTGCTGCACTACGACCCCTCCGAGGACCCCATCCTCGAGCTGAGCCTTACGGGAAACGCCGACCACTTTGCGAACGAAGCCGGAATGAGGCGGCTAAGACGTATTGCCGACCTCGAGGTCAAACGCCGGCTCGAAGCTGTCAAGGGCGTCGCAGCCGTACGCGTGCGGGGCGGGCTCGAGGAGGAGATCCACGTCCTTCTCGACGAGCGAGAGCTCGTACGCACCGGCATTAGTGTGCAGACAATCATCGACCGACTCGCAGCCGAAAACGTGAACCTCGCGGGCGGCACCGTTAAGGATGGGCGAAGCGAGTACATGGTCCGCACGCTGGGTGAGTACGAGAGCCTCGAACAAATCGGTGAGACTATCGTCGGTGGGCATGGCCAGCGCGCGCTGCGCATTGCCGATCTCGGCCACGTCGTACGCACCCACAAGGAGGTCGAGATCGCCACCCGCACGGACGGAAAGCCTGCGGTGCAGATCGAGGTCTTCAAAGAGGCGGATGCGAACATCGTTGCCGTGGCCCACCGCGTCAAGTCGCTCGTCGGCGGGAGTAACACCCCTGTCGAGGAAGTGGACCCACAGCACAGGCATCGCGAGACGGGCGCGAGTCTCGCTGCCGCGCTCGCGGAAGACGAGCAAGCGCGACTCGTCATCGTTGCGGACCGCTCGCTCTTCATCGAGAGCAGTATCCGTGAGCTGCGCGGAACAGCGCTGCTGGGAGGCTTGCTCGCGATTCTCGTGCTCTTGATCTTCCTCAAGCAGCTTCGCCCGACCATGATCGTCGCCGCCAGCATACCGGTCTCTCTTGCCGTGACCTTCGCCCCATTGAAGATGCTCGGTGTGTCATTGAACATCATGTCTCTCGGCGGCCTCGCACTCGGCATAGGAATGCTCGTCGATTCCTCGATCGTGGTGCTCGAATCGATCCATCGTTGCCGCGAGGAAGGCGACTCTCTCACGACCGCGGTCGAGAGGGGCACCTGCGAGGTTCGCTCGGCCGTCATCGCCTCGACGCTGACGTCGATTGCGGTCTTCCTTCCGATGGTCTTCATTTCCGGTGTCGCCGGACAGGCCTTCGGTAGTCTCGGGCTGGCGGTCGTCATCTCTCTGCTCGCCTCGCTCGTCGTCGCGCTCTTCCTGGTGCCCATGCTGGCCTCGCTGCGACCACCGGCACCCTCTGCCACAGGGCTGGAGTGGCACGAGATGCGCCACTTCGACAGCCTCGCGCGCTGCGCCAGCACGCTGCGTCGTCGTGGCTGGCTTCGTCTCGTCCTCCTCCCCTACGCCGTCGGGAGACTCGCACTGGCTTTGCCACTCGAGGTGTTTGCCAAACTTTTGCTGTTGACTCTTTATGGTTTGATCTGGTTCTTTCACCGCACCCTTTCGTTCGCTACCCGCGTACTGGCCAAGACCTGGTCGACCATTGCAGGCCGCTGGCCAACACCACGCAACGCCCTCTACCCGCGCGTCATTCGCTCTGCTCTCAACCATCCCGTGCTCGTTCTGATGCTCGTCACCGGCTGTCTTGCCTTGAGCTGGCAGATCCTTTCGCACTTAAGCAGTGAGCTGCTTCCCGAGGTGCATCAGGGTGAACTGACCGTTGAAGCGGCATTGCCGATCGGCACACCGCTCGAACAAACCACCCGCCTTCTCGAACCCGTTGAGCGGGCGATTCTTGAAGAAGAGGACGAGATCGCGAGTCTGCTGCTCACTCTCGGCTATGACAGTGCGACCTCCGAACGCTCGGATGAAGGAGAGCACACGGCCCGTTTTAAGCTGTTGCTCAAGCCAGGAGGGGACATGCAAGCACGTGAAGCTCGCGTTGCCGCCCGCCTGCGCCAGCACTTCGCATCGGTTCCAGACCTTGACCTGCGTATCGTTCGCCCCGTTCTCTTCTCCGCCAAAACACCAATCGAGGTCGTTATCCACGGCGATGATCTCTCAAAGCTCAAGTCAGTGGCCGATGAGGCGCGTCAGATCATGGCCGCTCTGCCAAGCTTGGCCGACGTCGAGAGCTCCCTGCGCCCCGGTGCGCCAGAGATCCAGGTCATCTACCAGCGGCAGCACCTCGCGCGAATGGGGCTGCGCATCGGCGAGGTCGCACGACTTGTGCGCGACAAGGTCAAGGGATACGAAGCGACGCGATTCAAGCTCAAGCGACGCCGCATTCCCATCATTGTTCGCCTCGCCGAGGGTGACCGAGAGAATGTTAAGGCGCTGCGGACACTCGTCGTCAACCCCGGAGGCCAGAGACCCGTCAGGCTCTCCGCCATCGCTGCCGTGAAACTAGGCGAAGGACCTAGTGAGGTCCGGCGCATCGACGGGCAACGCTCCGCCGTGGTCAGTGCGAATCTCGGCGCAGCCTCGCTCAGCACCGCCACGGCTCAGATCTCCCGTGCGCTTGAAAACCAGATCGAGTGGCCCCTCGGCATGTCCTTTACCATCAGCGGGCAGCAAGCGGAATGGGAGGCGAGCCGACGTAGCCTCTGGCTCGTCCTCGCGCTGAGTGTCTTTCTCGTCTACGTGATCATGGCCTCGCAGTTTGAGTCACTCCTTCACCCGCTCGTCATCATGCTCACCATACCCTTGGCTTTCGTCGGCTCCCTGCTCGCGCTCTGGCTATTGAAGATCGAGCTTTCTGTCGTCGTCTTTCTCGGCATGATCATGCTCGCCGGCATCGTCGTTAACAACGCGATCGTCCTCGTCGACTACATCAACACGCTAAGGCAACGAGGTTTGCCGCGAGACGAGGCCATCGTGACCGCGGGCCAAGTGAGACTGCGACCCATCCTAATGACCACGGCGACGACCGTGCTCGGTTTGGTGCCCATGGCGCTCGGACTCGGGGACGGTGCGGAAATCCGCACGCCGATGGCCGTGACCGTCATCGCGGGTTTGATCTCGTCGACCCTGCTCACGCTGATTGTCGTCCCCACCGTCTACGCGCTGCTTGACTCCCTGGCAGCCCGCTTGCTGAAGCGGGGCCAGGGCGCACGAGAATCATCGGCTCGGGAGGACGACGCGTTGACTTCCACGGTGAGAGGGTGAACGCGCCGCGCCGCGGCCGAGAGGCCCTGCTCGCTCGCTTCTCGCTCCATCGACGAGTGAGCGTTCTCGTGCTCTTCGGGGCCTCGGTTGTCATCGGCGCCGTGGCTACCATCGGGATTCCCGTCGAGCTGATGCCCGCCGGCTTCACACCCCCTTTCCTCTGGCTCTCTATACCTTGGCAAGATGCCCCTTCCGAAGAAGTGCTCGAGAAGATCATCTTGCCCCTCCAAGAAGAGCTGAGCACCGTCCGTGGCCTGG
>CAYSMT010000230.1:0-5301 GCA_964432135.1 uncultured Acidobacteriota bacterium | reverse complement strand
TTTCTCGAGGACGATCCTGCTCACGCTCTGTGTGTCGACTGGGCGCGACTGTTGCGACCCGGCGGACGCGTGCTGCTCGTGGCGCGCCCTCTTGGCGAGCTCACGGCGCGCCGTTTCCGCGCCGAGGGCACCACAGCAGGCCGGCTTCGCCTCGTGCCCCGGGGCGCGGCGTCGGCCAGCTATCATCCTCGAGGCAACGCGGCCTGGCACGCCCTCGTCGATCCCTTGGAGGTGGAGGAGATTCTTCTTCGGCGCGACGGCTTGCGCGAGATCTGCGCTAAACGCGCTCGCTCCTGAGCTCGCCTCGGGTGGGTTCTGTGCGCCGCTTCGGTACGCGGCTTGCTTTTGTGCCTCCACCCGAGAATGGCGTCGTCTTCCCCTTCGTTGCCTTGCCGGGCCGCTATGGGGAGCCTAGCTTTTTCTCCTGGAGGTTCGCATATGTTCGAGGCTACCCCGGAGAAAGCGACACCGTCTCTTGTGCTGGCCGGACGGCTCGAGGCGATTTCCCTGCCGGACGTGTTGCAGGTGTTGGCCGCCTCGCGTCGGGACGGGGTTCTGAGGATCGAGCGTGAAGATCCACCGGAGATTGGCGAGATCGAACTCGCTGCGGGGCGGATCATTCGGGCCAGTGTGACCCATGCAGGGCAGCCGCTTGGGGAGCTTCTCGTGCGCCGGCGCAGCTTGGAACCACGCATACTCGGGGAAGCCCTGCGCCGGCAGTCGGCGGCGGTTCCCTGGAAGGCGCTGGGCACCGTCCTGCTCGAAATGGGTGTCATCGAGCCGGGAACGCTCGCGGAGGGTCTCGCGGAGCAGATCTCGGACACGATCTCGCAGATCATGGCCTGGGGCCGTGGCGTGTTTCGTTTCCGCACCGGGGCGGAAGCCGTGACGAGCGGGGATCTGCCCGCCAGGTTGGGCGTTGCGCTCGACACCCAGCAGCTCCTGCTCGATGCGGCGCGTCGCTGGGATGAGGGTGTGCTCGCGGATCATTGAGCTGCGGCGCGTCGTGTCTGCTTGCCGAAAAGATACCCAATCGTTCAGCGTGAAACGCGGAGATCAACTCGCGTGAAAAGCGCGCGTGGCCCAAGAAGGACCGCGAAGATGGTGCCGAAGAGAGGACTCGAACCTCCACGAGCCGGAGCTCACATGGACCTGAACCATGCGCGTCTGCCAATTCCGCCACTTCGGCAACGGGCGGAAGTCTAGATCCGCGTTGTGGCGGCGTCAAGACGCGCCGCCGTGTGTCTCGTCGAGAGCTTCAATGGATGCCGAGTCGCCGTCGGATGAGGGGAGCCGCGGGGTGATGTGGTGCGAGACGAAGCACGGCTTCGAGAAGCGCACGTCCTTCGCTGGGTTGCTGTCCCGCGCCCATCAGAAGGTCGCCGAGTTGCAGGAGCGTCTCGGCGTTGCGGGGAGCGGCGTCCAAGGCTTGGCGGTAGGTTCTGATCGCTTCGTCCACGCGTCCGAGCTGACTCAATCGCAAGCCGAGCTCGCGCAGCGCCTCCGCGCGCAGCTTTGGTCGTTGGGCTCGCTGGCGGAGCCGTTCGAGGTGCGCATCACTTAGCCCCGCGGCCCAGAGCAGGTAGGGGTTGCTCGCTTCCTCGCGCAGCGCAGACAAGCGTAGGGCAGC
Source organism: uncultured Acidobacteriota bacterium (assembly GCA_964432135.1). Lineage (GTDB taxonomy): Bacteria > Acidobacteriota > Polarisedimenticolia > J045 > J045 > JANTFM01. The sequence goes on along the minus strand of CAYSMT010000230.1, from coordinate 3,671 downwards.
CCCCTGCGCTCCCTGTCCGAGCTCTGAGGCCCATGCTCCGCGCAAGAGCAGGAGGAGGGCTCGCCGTGCTCTTGCGAACGCGCTGCGCAACGGTGGATCCTGCGCTTTTCCCGCAAGATTCGTCAAGGGCAGGAGGTCGTGCATCCACTCTCCCAGCGCGGGTAGAGGAGGATGGCGCCCGAAGCGGTGGAAGTACTCGACGCGCGGTCGATCATCGGTCACAGCAGGAGCCGACCCCGCGATCACCTCGAGCTGCTTACGGCCAAACAGGGCTGTCGCATAGAGTTCGGCCGGATCGTCAAGGCCTATGGCATGCAGCGAGTTTCTGACGCGTGAGTGGGCCAGAGCGGCACCGATGCGTTCAGGGCTCATCTCGAGCGTATCGCTGCTTCCGAGCAGGATCAGGTCACGTTCCACGGGAAGGAAGGCGAGAACGTGGGGGAAGCCGTCGAGGAAGGAGCGGATGAGCATCCGGATCTCTTCGCCCGACTGGGAGTGCAGAGGAATCCATTGAGCCAGCACGCCACCTCGGTTCAGGCGTTGTTCGGCAAGGCGATAAAACTCGGTGGTGTAGAGCGAGACGACTCCTGAGTCCCTTGGTGGTGGGGGCTCCAGGGTGATCAGGTCCCAGCGTTCGCTCGAGGCGAGCAACACTTGTCGTCCGTCGTCGATGGTCAGATGAGTCCGGGGATCCTCGAGTACGGCGTCGGTCAGTTCGCGGAACTGGGGCGCGACGGCGACAACCTCGGGCGAGATCTCCGCGATGTCGAGGCGTTCGACCTCCGGATGGGTCGCGACGGCTGCCGCGGTCATGCCGGTGCCGAGACATATGACGAGGGCGCGGCGCGGATGTGGCGTGTAGAGCACCGGAAGATGACCGAGCAACTTCATGTAACGCTGGGCGTAGAGATGCGTTCCCGTCAGGCTCGTCTGGTTTGTCACGAGACGCAGAAAGTCGAGCTGCTGGAGGTTGCTCTCTTCGATGACGGCGATGGTCTGAACGGCGCCCTCCCGATAGGCGCGCAGGGTATGTCCTGCGAAGTGCGAGAGCAGCGTGTGGCGGACCGGATCCGTACCCCAACCGAGGCCGATGCCGGCGAGGATCAAGAGCAGGGCAGCCACGAGTCCGAAGCGCCGCTCTTTTTTTGCTACCGTAGCGAAGAGAACGGCGATGGATCCCATGCCCGCGATGAGGACGAGCAGCGTGAAGGTCGTGGCGCTCCCAAGCCGCGGTACGAGGAGCGTGCCGGCCAGCAGCGTGCCGAGCACCGCACCGAGAGTATTGAGCGCGTAGGCGATACCGAAACGGCGCGCGAGGCGTCGGGGAGCGTGGGCTGCGAGCCGGGCGACGAAAGGCACGACGAAACCGAGGGCGACGGCGGCGGGCAACAGCGCGAGCCAGCACGAGGCGAGAAGAGCTGTCCAGGAGGAGAGGTCTTGCCCCATCAACTCGGCGAGGCCGCCGCCGAGGGAATGGAAAGTCGCCCCCTCGAAGACGCGGCGCGCGAGGCCGATGCCGAAAGCGAGGGCAGCAAGGCCCATGGCAAGCCATACACCGGGGGAACGGGCCTGCTCAGCGAGGCGCGAACCAGCGAGGCTACCGAGTGCGATGCCGACGAGAAAGGCCGCGAGCATGACCGAGAACGCATAGGCGCTCGAGCCGGCGAGCACCGCCAGCACGCGGTGGGAGACGACCTCGAGGGCGAGGCCGACGAGGCCACTGATGAAGAAGGCACCCGCGGCGGCAAAGAGTGGTGCGCGTCGTGTCTCGTCCTTTTCTTCACTGTCGTTAGCTCTTTCTTTGGATTTTGCCGTGGAAGCAAGGCCTTGCATGCGCCCCGCGAGCAGGGCCGCGACGAGCGCGACGCCAAGGTCTGTTGCGCCGGCGACGGCTACCGAGCGAGAGAGACCGAGGGTTTCGATCAGCCAGAAGGCCGCGTAAAGCGTGCCGGCGGCTCCTCCCAGAGTATTGAGGGTGTAGAACAGGCCAACGTCCCGCCCTGCACGCCCACCCGCGCTGACGACCCATCGTGCGAGGAAGGGGAGGGTTGCCCCCATTAGGACCGTTGGTACGGCCAGCGCAGCGGCGGCCAGCCCGGCACGCAGCGGCAGCGCCAGGGTGGGATCGTCGGGTCCTGAGCCGAGGCCTGCCGCGAGGCGTGGCAGCCAGCGCGAAAGCAGCGGTATGGAAAAGAGCGACCACAGGCCGATGCCGGCTTCTGCGCTGGCGAAGAGCAGGAGCGCCTGGCGCGGTCGGCGATCGGCTAACGGTCCGGAAAGCCAGGAACCGACGCCAAGCCCGCCCATGAAGGTGGCGAGGACGACGATGGCAGCGTAGGAGCTTGAGCCGAGCGAGAGGTTGAGCCAGCGTGTCCAGACAACCTGGTCTATGAGGGCGCCTGCGCCGGACGCGGCGAAGAGAACGGCCACCAGCAGTCGCAGCCCGAGCGGCAGGTGGGGCGACTCGGTCGATCGAAGGGCGCGCGCCATGGGTCTCCGATGGGACGAGACTGGGCTCGTTACACCTCTCGCGCGTTGCGAAAAAAACGGAGGAGGAGAGCGGCCCATCGCCGTCGTTATCGGCGACAATGCTACAGGAAGTGCCGTGCTTGTCACACGAGCTTCGAGCTGGGGCTCGTGTGATGACAATGGGCCAAGGCCACACCTCCGGAGGTATCGTGAAGCCATCTCTCCCGTCCTTCGAGCAGCTCGAGTCCCTTCTGTTGGAAAAGCCGGATCAGCCGGCATGGACGGCGCGCGAGATCGCCGATCGGCTGCGTCTCCCGCGCGCGCTGCGTGCCCGGCTTCGTCGCGCGTTGCAGGAGTGGGTCGCCGACGGTCGTCTCGTCGCTGTACGCGGCCGTCGTTTTGGATCGGTGCGGCGCTTAGGAAGCTCGGTGGGACGCTTTCATCGCCATCCGGCGGGCTTTGGCTTTGTGATTCCCGACCTTCCCGGACACAAGGACATCTTCATCCCGCCCGAGCTACAGGCTGACGCGCTTCACGGAGATATCGTGGCGGCCGTCATCGAGGAGCTCCGATCAGATGGCAAGCAGCAGGGCCGGATCCTGCGCGTCATCGAACGTCGTTCCCGCTACCTCGTCGGAACTTTTTCGCGAAGCTACGGTGGGGGAGGCGTGGTCGTTCCTGCCGAGGCGGGCTTTGGATTCGAGATCGTCATCGGACGAGATGGAACAAAGCAGGCGGAAAGCGGCGAGCTCGTCCGGGTCGAGCTCGAGACCTTCCCGAGTCGCGACGTGTCAGCTCGTGGAAAGATCGTGGAAACGCTCGGCCGACCTGATGAGCCGGGAGTAGATGTCCAGGTGCTCATCCGCAAGTTCGGACTCGCCGACACCTTCCCCGAGGAGGTGCTTCGCGAGGTGGATGGGCTTCCCGAAGATGCCGGTGAGTGGCCCCTCGAAGGGCGAAGGAACTTTTCAACCCATACTGTCGTCACGATTGATGGCAGCTCGGCCCGGGACTTCGACGACGCCATTTGCGTGGAGCGCAGGGCCGAGGGAGGTTACCGCCTCGACGTGCACATCGCGGATGTCTCCTTTTTTGTCCGGCCGGGATCGGCGCTCGATGCCGAGGCGCTGCGGCGCGGAACGAGCGTCTACTTTCCCGGGCGTGTCTTGCCGATGCTGCCGGAGAGACTGAGCAACGATCTG
>CAYSMT010000229.1:0-5338 GCA_964432135.1 uncultured Acidobacteriota bacterium | reverse complement strand
GGCTCGCATCCCGCTCAGCGAGGGTGTCAGCGGCCAAGCTCGCGAGCTGGCTTGCTCGGACGATTCCGCCTGAGCTCGGGCGTACACGGCTGCCCTCGTCAGGAAGGATCGCCTGATCGAAAGGAGACGAGGGTGAATAGAAGTGCGTGAAGCCTCGGGCGAAACCACCGAGCGCGGAGACCTCGCCCTGGCCGCTGAAGGCCATCGTCTCGAAACCTCGCTCGGCGAGGAGTTCGGCAAGCAGATCACCTGAAGCTACGCGCAGTCTCTCGCCGTCGGTCGTGCTCGAGAAGGTCGGATCGCCGGTGAGCAGGGCGGCGAGCGACGGAAGAGTTTCGGGAGAGCTCGCTTTCAGTGTCGTTGACCAGCTTGCGCCCGCGCGTAAAGCGGAGAAAGGCTCGGAAGCGCCGTCGGTGGCGGCGCGCAGTCCGGCGACAGTGATGAGTAGGACGTTGTCCCGGGGAGCCCGACAGGCGGTGAGTAGCAGCGAACTCAGGGCCAAAACACGAAGCAGGCGTCCCGGCCCGTGGTGAACGGTCATGTCTTCTCCAACGCCCTGCCCCAATTAGCGAAAGCCAAGGCCACCATATTCTAGCTCGCTTTCGTGTGTCCTCTGCGCGAACGCGCCCATTGAAAAAAGAGAGGCCGCCCGGAGGCGGCCTCTCGACGAGATCCGATAGGGATCAGCGACGACGGAAGGGGCGGAAACCCCTGTCAGGAACACGCACCGGGCGATCGTTCGGCAGCTCGAGAGCCGTCGGTCCAAACACCTGGAGGTTGTCGTCGATATCCACCGACTCGACCTGGTAGAACAGGCCGCTAAAGGTGATCCGACCCCTGGGGGGCGTGATCGTGTCGATGAAGCTGTAAGCAGACGGCTCACCGCTGGCGATGATGAGGTTCGACACGCGGGTGTAAGGGCCGTCGGGAGTCGTCGCACGGGAAATGTAGAAGCCACGCACGCCGTCTTCGAGGGAAGTCTTCCAGCTGACTTCCACATTGTTGCGACCGGCATAGCGCACCTGCAGGTCGTAGACCTCCGCCGCGAGACCGGTGTCGAAGGAGACGCACTGACCGTTGGCGGAGAGGTAACGAGAGGTCGCATCCGGCGGCACGTTCTTGGGGTAGTGCAGCTTCAGGGCGAAGACGATGCCCTTGCCCTGGCCGGCGGTGAAGTTGTCTGAGCCGAGATCGGCCGAGACGTCGACGCTCGTGGAGTTCGTCGCGGAGTTGCGGAGCAGCTTGAACTGGGTTTCGTTCGGCATGTTGCAGGTGTGGTCGCTCAAGTCATCGATGTAGTAGTAGACGTCGTAGCTGGCGTTTACTCCACAGTTGATGCCTTGCACGGCTTCCCATGACAACGAGACGACATTGCCGGACACACCGGAAACCGTCGGAACCGGAATGGGGCTCAGCCCACCGACGCCGGCGATGGTGCCCTGCGGCGTGTTGCTTAGAGTTAGGGTGTTGCTGCTGTTTCCGTTGCCCAAGCAGGTCGCCGGCGAATTCTCACCAACGCAGTCCGCCTTGAACCAAGCCTCTTTTTCACCCGCGTTGACGGCCTTGCAGGCCCAGGTGAAGTAACCGGTATGCGTCGCCGTGCCAGCATGCTTCTGGTGATCCCAGATGCCGTGCATCACGGTGCCAAATGGAACCTGGAAGTTGAAAAGATCGTCAACGTCGCCTTTGTAACCATTGTTGAAGGATTTGTAGTTGCCCTTGCAGTAATCGCCGTCGAAGCCCTTTCTGCAGTCTTCAGGACCGAAACGGGCTTTATCGGCCGTGAAATAGCGCAGGAAGACACCACCATCGGCGCTCTGATCCGCGGTGGCTGCGAGGTTCGTAGCGAAGAGCTGCGACTGAGCCATCGCCATCCCCGGCACCATCAAGAGCAGGACGCTTCCCACGAGGAGAACGAGAAGTTTTCTTGTCATGTTCCACTCCCAAATGCTGTACCCGCGAGGCCGATCCTCCTGTCCCGCGGGTTTGAATTCATGTCGATCTCACCGGTTCCCTAGTTACCGTCGGAGTGAGCGAGATCAATAGTGGGGCCAGCTATAAGCCCCCGTGTTCGCGTCTGCGAAGATGATGACCGACGCGCCGAGAACGAGGTTGAAGTTCGTGCCGACCGTGCCGGTCCAGCTCGTGAGCGTCGAATTGGCGTTGAAACGCGAGACGCGCGCGATGGACGAGGAACCGAGTGCAGTGCGCAGATCGGTGAGCAGCTCGCCGGCGTTGTTGAAGGTCTGGTGATAAGGCGCGGAGGCGTTGAATGCTTCGTCCTTCGTAAAGGTCAGCGTGAAGTTCGGGTCGTGGGAGCCCACGATGACCGGGTTGAGCGCGCCGCCGCCTGCTGCAGCAAAGAGCACGTAGCCGTGGCCCTTGACGAGGTTGAAGTTCGTGCCGACCGTGCCCGTCCAGCTCGTGAGTGTTGAGTTGGCGTTGAAGCGTGAAACGCGCGCGGCGTTCGTGTCGCTGAGCAGCGATCCGGCGTTGGTGTAGTTGTTGTTCCAGGGAAGCGACAGGTTGAAGGCATTGGCTCCAGCGGTGTCGGGCACGACGGGTACGAACTTGAAACCCATGTTCGAGGCCACGGCGACGCCACCGAGCAGAAGCGCAACCCCTGCGAGGCCTGCCAGCAATCCCCTGATGTTACGGAACTTGGTCATTGAAACCCTCCTAGAAACAGCGTTGCTGTCGCGATGAGCATCCGTCCGGGTCTTTGCTGCTTCGTTCGCTCACCCGCCGACCGGATCGGCAGGGCTGCCCGAGCGAGAGCGGAGCAGCACCCTGGCGGAATTCACCGCCCGGTGTCAGGTACGACGACGAAAGCGCAGATGCAAGGGATTTCCGGGGTCCCCTCTGTGTTCCGCCGCACCATGATTAACTTCCCTCTCCTTACATGTAACGTTGCTGTTCTCTTGCCGTTCTTTCGTAGAACTTTCGTACAACAAATCACGTCGTTAGTCAATTCGGTAGAAGACGACTTGGCCCGGCTTGATCTCGCCGGCGTCATCCACGAAGCTGCGCCCCGCGGTCTGAAGATGCGCTTCGGCGTTGCTGCTAGCTTCGAGGCTTCGGTTGATGCGATGCGTGCCGGCGCCGTCGTGAAAGCGAATGAGCACGCCACCATTGGCGGCGCGCAGCACGCTGAAGTTCGGCTCCTCGCTCGGTGTCATCGCGCGTCGTGCATCCAGCGCTGCGAACAGACCGAAGGCCACCATGGCGGCCGCGGCGGCGACGACAGCCAGACGCCTCGACCAGGAGCGGTGCTCCCCGGCTTCGATCTCGTGACGCACACGCCGCCGCAGCCGTTGTAGATCGATCTCGGTGACCTCTGTCGCAACGGCTTGCGAGAACAGCTCCTCAAGATGAGCCCAATCCTGAGCCTCTTCGGAGCTGAGTGAACCAGAGTGCGCTTGCTTAGGCATGGGTGGACCTTTCTTCGGTGCCGTAACCGAAAGTCCCTCGCGATGCGATGACCTTCCACTAGTCATACCCAGCCCGGTAGCACATCGTTCACACCAGAAGCGATTTTCTTTTATTTCGCCCGTTGCCTCTTTCCCGGGGCTCTCGCGAATAATCGGCTACAGTTAGCTTAACATATTGATATACATGCGCTTATAAATGCGCTCGTAACGGCAGATCAGCCTCTCAGGGAAGTAGCTCTGGACGCTCGCTACGCATCCAGGCGAGAATTCGGCGCCGCGCCTCTGTCGACAGCCGCCTGACTGTGATGACCGAGATGCCGAGCGTCTGCGCGACCGTATCGGCGGGCATGCCCTGCAAATCTCTGAGAATAAAAGCCTCTCTCTGGCGATGAGTCAGAATCTCGATGGCGGCGCGCAGTGCGGCACGTCGATCTAGTCCCTGGATATGCTCTTCTGGAGAAGACCCTCTTGCGCGCGGCGCGTTGTTCTCGGGTAGAGCCGTCTCCTTCCGGCCCGGATGGCGACGGCGATGACTTCGAGCGACATTGAGCGCGACTCGCGCGAGCCAGGGCGTGAGGGGACGCGCCGGGTCGACGCGGTCGATGGCGCGGAACATCCGGAGAAAAACCTCCTGGGCCGCGTCCTCGGCCTCAGCCCGGTGACCTAGAATCCGCATGGCAAGCGAGAGCACGAACTCTCCGTGCCGAAGGACAAGGCGATCGAAGGCGTGGCGATCCCCGGCCTGCGCCCTGCGCACGAGTTCCTGATCCGCGTGCTCGCGCGGAAGGTCTCCTCCTGACTGTTCCGGAGATGACATCGCAGAAACTCCTCAGCGAAGTTCGGGGCTCGCCGGTCTCCCGCCGACGGGGGGAGAAGATCGGCTCTACATCGCAAACGCTGCGAGGCAACCTCGGTCTCCCGCCGACGGGGGGAGAAGATACCGCATGCCCGTGGCGGGAACATCCGCGATGCGCGGCCCGTGGTCCGGCACGAGGCTATACTCGCCAGAGCGAAAGGGAGCCCATGCTCGTCCGACATGCCTGCTTGCTCGTCCTCGGGATGACGCTGTGCCTTGGTTTGGGTTGCTCCAGAAAAGGAGCCCGGTCCGGGCCGCCCCGGCCCTCGATCGTCCTCGTGACTATCGACACCTTGCGTGCGGATCGGGTCGGCGCCTACGGAGCGAGCGGACATCCTGCTGTCTCAGAGGGTGTCGCCGGACGACGCTCGATGGGGCCCAGTACCCCCGTTATCGATGCTCTCGCTCGCGAAGGGGGCCTCATCGAACGGGTCTACGCGCCCTTCCCACGTACGACCCAGTCCGTGGGCACGATCCACACAGGCTTGCATCCGCTGCATCACGGTGCCGATGCTCTCGATATGGTCCTTCCCGAACGGGTCGTGACCTTGGCTGAGCGTTTCCGGCGCGAGGGCTACGCCACGGCGGCCTTCGTCAGTAACCTCGTGCTTCGTCCGGGTCGCGGCTTCGAGCAGGGTTTCGATCTATACGCCAATCCGAAGCCTCGTTGGGTGGGGGACTCGGCTCCGGCACTGACGCGTGAGGCGCTTGCCTGGTTGGCGGATCGGCCCGACACAGAGCCCTTTTTCCTGTGGGTGCACTACCTCGATCCCCACTGGCCTTATGAGCCCCGAGAGGGTGCAGAAGAAGCGTCTCGGCTACTGGAGAAAATTCGCCAGGCCGAGTTGAGCGAAGGGGACCTCATCTTCCATGCGGACGCTTTTCTTGAGGCTGCCGAGCGCCGGACCCTCGTCGAGCTCTACGAGCAGGAGATCCACGAGACGGATGCGGCCTTGGGGGAGTTGGTCGCAGGACTCGGCACCTTGACCCGGGCGCCCATCCTTTGCGTGACTTCGGATCATGGAGAGTCTCTCGGCGAACATGCCTACTG
>CAYSMT010000228.1:0-5358 GCA_964432135.1 uncultured Acidobacteriota bacterium | reverse complement strand
GTCCGAGCCGAAGATGGCCCGAAGATGGGATGCGAGAAAGTAAAGCCATTTAGGAGCGGGCCCCATGATGTGGCGCGAATCGTGGCATCGGGACCGCATCAAGGCTCGGCGCATTGCGCGAGAGCACAGGAAAGACCATGACAAGCCAGCTTCGCCTTCTCCTCGTCCTCCCTATCCTCGTGCTTATTGCCTGCCAGGCTCCGTCACCGAGCGCCGCGGATGCCAAGGCCTTCATGGATGAGGCGGAGCAGGAGCTGCATCGGCTGCGCCAGCGGGCGGAGCGCGCAGGCTGGCTTGCTGCGAACTTCATCACAGAGGATACCGGAGCAATGGAGGCCGAGGCTCAGGCCGCGCTCGTCGCACGCACAGGAGAGCTCGCCAAGCAGGCGACGCGCTACATGCGCCCCGATCTCGATGCGGACACGGCACGCAAGCTGACGCTGATCAGAAGCTCGTTGCCTCTCGCTGCGCCCGATGATTCGCGCAAGCAACAGGAGCTCGCAGAGATCACCTCGCGCATGGCTGCCATCTACGGCAAAGGTCGTTATTGCCCGAGGGGCGAGGAAGAGGCTTGTCAGAGTCTCGGCGAGCTGTCGAAGATCATGGCGCATAGCCGCGATCCGAAAGAGCTGCTCGAGGCTTGGATGGGGTGGCGGACAATCTCGCCTCTGATGCGGGCCGACTACCAGCGTTTTACCGAGATCGCCAACGAAGGGGCGCGGGAGCTTGGTTTTGATGATCTTGGCGCTTTGTGGCGCTCGGGATACGACATGCCTCCCGAGGCCTTCGCTGCCGAGATCGATCGCCTTTGGGAGCAGGTCAAGCCGCTCTACCGAGAGCTGCACTGTTACGTGCGCCGGGTTCTGGCACGACATTACGGAAACGAGCTGGTTCCCCCGAACGGCCCGATCCCGGCCCACCTGCTCGGCAACATGTGGGCCCAGAGCTGGGGCAACATCTACGATCTCGTCGAGCCTCCAGGCGAGCGTGGCTATGACCTCGGCCAGCTCCTGCGCGATAAGGATGTCGATGAGCGCGCCATGGTGCGCTATGGCGAGTGCTTCTTTCTTTCGCTTGGCTTCAAGCCTTTACCCGAAACTTTTTGGAGTCGATCGCTTTTCACTCGACCTCGGGACCGCGAGGTCGTTTGTCACCCGAGCGCATGGGATGTCGACTACGAAGGGGACCTGCGGCTGAAGATGTGCATCGATAGGAATGAGGAGGACTTCGTTACGATCCACCACGAACTGGGCCACCTCTTCTACTATCAGTCCTATGATCCGCTTCCGCCGCTTTATCGACAGAGTGCGCATGACGGCTTTCACGAAGCTGTGGGAGATACGATCGCGCTCTCGATCACTCCGGAGTATCTGCATCAGGTTGGTCTGCTCGAAAATGTGCCGGGGCCCGAGGGTGACCTCGGATTGTTGATGAAGATGGCGCTCGACAAGCTGGCTTTCCTGCCCTTCGGGTTGACGGTGGATCAGTGGCGCTGGAAGGTCTTCTCTGGGGAGATCACCCCCGAGAACTACAACCAAGTCTGGTGGGCACTGCGGGAAAAATATCAAGGGATCGCACCGCCGGTTGCGCGTAGCGAGGAGGACTTCGATCCCGGGGCGAAGTACCATGTTCCGGCGAACACGCCTTACAACCGCTACTTCTTGGCGGCGATCTTGCAGTTCCAACTCCATCGCGAGCTGTGCCGAATCGCGGGCTACGAGGGCCCGTTGCACCGCTGCTCGATCTACGACAACGACAAGGCAGGAGAGGCGTTGCGAAAGATGCTTGCACTGGGGCGCAGTAAGCCTTGGCCGGACGCCCTCGAGGCGCTCTCGGGCCAGCGTGAGATGGACGCGACGGCGATCATCGATTACTTCGCTCCCCTGATGGCTTGGCTTGAGCAGCAAAACGCCGGTCAGAGCTGTGGTTGGTAGGCACAGTAGGGCTGCTGTCGCGCCGGCATGTCCTCGACGGACGCTGACCTGCGTGGTGGGTTCGAGCTGAGCCGGTCCTCAGGGGCAGCTTCCGGCTGTCGAGTGAGCCGAGATTGCGCACAGCCCCGTCCCCTTGGCGGGGCGGATCGCCCCTGCGTCCGTGTAGCCGTGAATTCCTTCGGTAGCGCCCTGCGCCCCCGCCAGGAGCCACCACGTGAAGTGGCCTGCCGCCGGATCGGGGATTGAGACCGTTGCTGAGCCGGAAACGCCGAGCCCGCAGACCGCGCCAGCATAGGCATAGCGCGCCAGGTCATCGCTGTCGGCGTAGAAGAGGTGGTAGTTGGCGGAACGGCATTGTGCGGTATCCCAGCTTAGCGAGACCTTCGTGCCGTTGCGCGAAGCGGTCATCTCTGCCCCCGGCGCGAAACGACCGTCAGGAACGGGGGCCGGTCCGGTAACGCTGCTCGAGCAGGTCGTCGGCGCATAGACCTCGAGGGCATCGATGTTCCAGCCCGAGGCGACGCCGTTGCCATTGGATTCGAGGGTGAAGCGCACGCGCGCGTTGGGCGAGAAGGCCGCTGCTTCGGTGATGTCGATGTCCATCTCGACCCACTCGGCGTCGAAAAGCGCCTTCTCGGGGCTCATCCATACGTTTGTCCATCGGGCCCCATCGTAGACCGCGACCAACGCACGGTCCCCCGGAGCGTCGAGCACGTTGAGCCAGCGATGGAAACGAAGGTGAACGTTGTCTCTTCCCGAGGTGTCGATGGGCGGCGAGACGGCGCCTGCATTCCGCGCGGCGCTGATGTTGTTCTCATAGTTCCCCGCGAACGAGCCTAGGCCGCTGATGTCCAGTCCGAGCACCGAAATGCCCTGGAAGGCTCCTTGTGGATCCGGGTTGCCGACACCGCCTCCCGCTGCGCCGCCCTTGCCCTGGGGCGTACCGATCTCGTATTCATCGCTGACAAACCAGCCGATCAGGTCGTTCTCGAAGTTTTGGGTATAGAGGGGGTCGCTGGGTCCCGTTGCCACGGAGCGACGCGTCAGGAGGTTACGGTCCTCGTTGCCGCTGTTACAGGGCCCCGTGCCATTTGACGTGCCATCCTCAGCACGGACGATGTAGTAATAACTCCTCTTGGGGAGTATCTCTGTGTCGTGAAAGCTCGTGCTTGATAGGCAGCTCGCGATGAGATTGCCTTCGCTGGCTTCAAAATCTGGAATGCTCGAGCGATAGACGTTGTAGCGCACCGCGCCACAACGCGCCGTACCGGGCTCCCAGTCGAGGCTGATGCCGCAGCTTGTCGCCTCATCGCTCCGAGCACTGACGAGGCCGGCAAAGCGCGGAGCTTCGGTGCATACACCGCTAGGCGTTTCCGTAGTGCAGTTGGAAAACCCGGACTCAGCACCGCAATCGCTCTCCGAGGTGACGCGGTAATAGTAGGTGATCTCGCCGGCGACCTGCTCGTCGAGATAGCTCGGGCGAGTCGAACGGCTGATCTCGACCATGGCGTCGTCGCAACTCGTGCTATTCCGATACACGTGGTAGCGCACGGCATCGGCTGCGCCCTGCCAATTGAGCTGAACTTGGTTGTCGGCCGGTGAGGAGCTCACCAAGTCGGTCGGTCTCGTTGCCGGCGGGCAGGTCACGCAGGCGGGCAGTGGGTGTGCAGAGCTCTGAATATCGTTGTAGACGTTGACAATGGGTACGCCGCGATTGGGACACCGCGCACAGTGGTGCAAGGCGATGACCTTGAGCGTCCCGCTGGAGAGCACCGCAGAGCCCGAGGAACCACCCTCGGTATCGCAGTAGTAGCCGATGTCCGGTACGGGGGCTCCCGAGGAGCAGGCGGGTTGATCGGTCGAGAAGACCTCGCAGCGGCCGGACTGGTCATGGGAGTCCGTGCTCTCGATTGACAGGCGCTTCGGGTCGCCGGAGGGATGGCCCGGAATAAACATGAGCTCGTCGATGTCTGGCAGTCGTGTTTCCCATTGTAGAAAACCGTAGGTTGCCTGGGGATCATGTCCCGCCAGATCGGGCATGACCAACGCGTAGTCGAGTGAAGCGTTGACCTCGAGCAGCGTGCCGCCCTGGAGCTGCAGATCGACACGGGTTCCGCCGGAACCACAGCCCGAGCGCTTGTACTCGAATTGGAACTCGATCGTGTCCAGCTCGGATTGGGAGCCCACACAGTGCTCATTGGTGATGATGTGATTTTCGCAGGAGGCGATCCACCCCGTGCAATGGGCCGATCCGTTCTTGATCAGCCGTACCGCGGCACGGCCCTTGTCGTACTCGGCGGGATAGCTGTCCTTGTAACACTCGATGTCGCGGAAGTCCTCCGCGCCGCAAAGCGAGTCCAGCCCGGGGGGCGAGCTGTCCAGGGGGTAGCCGTGAGCCCAACGGTCGATGAGCAGGCCATAGGATTCGTGCGTACTCTGCGTGGAGACGAGCTGGAGGCGCATGGTATCGCCGAGCACCGACAGGCCCCAAAACATCCCTCCGCGCTGCCTAAAGCCGCGGCCCTGGTAGCGGTGGTGCACCTTGCCGCTGGGGTCGCTGAGCACGAGGGTGTCCCCCGGGGCAAGATCGAAACGCTCGAAATGCACGGCGATGTAGGATGCTTCTGGCCAGTGGAGGGTCTCGGACCAGACGACTCGACCCGCGGGATCTCCCGCGGGATAGGGGTGCGAGGTCTCCAGGACCTGTGCCTCCTCATCGGCGATCTTGATGACCTGCCCCTGCGCAAGACCGGTCAACACGAGCAGGCAAAGACACACAACAACAAACGAGAGGCGGCATGACGCGCCCACGCGGGTCCGTACGGGCATGAGATCTCCAGCTCGCCACATGCGAAGGCGAAGTTTGTCCCTTCCATATGCGGTGAAAAACGCATCGAGGCTACCCTTCCTTGGACTTCCACTAAGATGGGTGCCGAGTGGACGGGAAGGGTGGTGCCGAGACGAAGCGCGTGAGACAAGGCCGACTCTTGCGGGGGAAGGGGATCCTGGCGGAGAGGGTGGGATTCGAACCCACGGAAGAGTGTGACCCCTTCAACGGTTTAGCAAACCGTCCTCTTCAGCCACTCGAGCACCTCTCCTTGAGGATCCTCGTACCGGGCCCACGAGGCACTTCGCTGCGCGGGCGCTGCGTATTATCGGGACGACTCCCCCTCGTGGCAAGTCCGCGGCGCTCAGCCGCTGGCCCAGCTCTCAGCGCTTGACCATCTGCACAGGCTGGCCCGTGCTCTGGATCACGGCGCGCCACAGCGGATGCTCTGGGTCGAGACGCTTGCGCCCGGTGGTGACCAGGGAGACAGGGACATGCACTTGCTGTCCGTGGATCCGGCCGACCATCGTTGCCGTGCAGCCGGCCATCGCCGCGTGCACGGCGTTTTGTCCCAGGCGCTGGCAATAGGTCGCGTCC